>NZ_CP016020.1:3855000-4085000 GCF_001889165.1 Bacillus weihaiensis
TCCCCTTCCGGGGTGCTTTTCACCTTTCCCTCACGGTACTGGTTCACTATCGGTCACTAGGGAGTATTTAGCCTTGGGAGATGGTCCTCCCTGCTTCCGACGGGATTTCACGTGTCCCGCCGTACTCAGGATCCACTCTGGAGGGAACGAAGTTTCAACTACAGGGTTGTTACCTTCTTTGACGGGCCTTTCCAGACCTCTTCATTTACTCCGTTCCTTTGTAACTCCGTATAGAGTGTCCTACAACCCCAAGAGGCAAGCCTCTTGGTTTGGGCTAATTCCGTTTCGCTCGCCGCTACTCAGGAAATCGCGTTTGCTTTCTCTTCCTCCGGGTACTTAGATGTTTCAGTTCCCCGGGTCTGCCTTTATCATCCTATGTATTCAGATGAAAATACTGCTCCATTACGAACAGTGGGTTTCCCCATTCGGAAATCTCCGGATCAAAGCTTACTTACAGCTCCCCGAAGCATATCGGTGTTAGTACCGTCCTTCATCGGCTCCTAGTGCCAAGGCATCCACCGTGCGCCCTTAACAACTTAACCTTTGACATCGAAGATGTCGTTTTTAACATTATTAAGAGAATCACTAAACTAAGCGTTTAAACTCAGTGAATTACTTGAATTGTTTTCGTTATCTAGTTTTCAAGGAACATAAAACACAGGATCTTCAATGCAAGATGCATTTAGACTCCTATGTATGAGTCTTACTTATTATAGAAAGATCAGATGATCTCTCAAAACTAAACAAAATACCAAGCGTACCTCTATATCCTTAGAAAGGAGGTGATCCAGCCGCACCTTCCGATACGGCTACCTTGTTACGACTTCACCCCAATCATCTGTCCCACCTTAGGCGGCTGGCTCCTTACGGTTACCCCACCGACTTCGGGTGTTACAAACTCTCGTGGTGTGACGGGCGGTGTGTACAAGGCCCGGGAACGTATTCACCGCGGCATGCTGATCCGCGATTACTAGCGATTCCAGCTTCATGCAGGCGAGTTGCAGCCTGCAATCCGAACTGAGAATGGTTTTATGGGATTCGCTTAACTTCGCAGTCTCGCAGCCCTTTGTACCATCCATTGTAGCACGTGTGTAGCCCAGGTCATAAGGGGCATGATGATTTGACGTCATCCCCACCTTCCTCCGGTTTGTCACCGGCAGTCATCTTAGAGTGCCCAACTAAATGCTGGCAACTAAGATCAAGGGTTGCGCTCGTTGCGGGACTTAACCCAACATCTCACGACACGAGCTGACGACAACCATGCACCACCTGTCACTTCGTCCCCCGAAGGGGAACCTTCTATCTCTAGAAGTAGCGAAGGATGTCAAGACCTGGTAAGGTTCTTCGCGTTGCTTCGAATTAAACCACATGCTCCACCGCTTGTGCGGGCCCCCGTCAATTCCTTTGAGTTTCAGTCTTGCGACCGTACTCCCCAGGCGGAGTGCTTAATGCGTTTGCTGCAGCACTAAAGGGCGGAAACCCTCTAACACTTAGCACTCATCGTTTACGGCGTGGACTACCAGGGTATCTAATCCTGTTCGCTCCCCACGCTTTCGCGCCTCAGTGTCAGTTACAGACCAGAAAGTCGCCTTCGCCACTGGTGTTCCTCCAAATCTCTACGCATTTCACCGCTACACTTGGAATTCCACTTTCCTCTTCTGCACTCAAGTTCCCCAGTTTCCAATGACCCTCCACGGTTGAGCCGTGGGCTTTCACATCAGACTTAAGAAACCACCTGCGCGCGCTTTACGCCCAATAATTCCGGACAACGCTTGCCACCTACGTATTACCGCGGCTGCTGGCACGTAGTTAGCCGTGGCTTTCTGGTTAGGTACCGTCAAGGTACTAGCAGTTACTCTAGTACTTGTTCTTCCCTAACAACAGAACTTTACGACCCGAAGGCCTTCATCGTTCACGCGGCGTTGCTCCGTCAGACTTTCGTCCATTGCGGAAGATTCCCTACTGCTGCCTCCCGTAGGAGTCTGGGCCGTGTCTCAGTCCCAGTGTGGCCGATCACCCTCTCAGGTCGGCTACGCATCGTTGCCTTGGTGAGCCGTTACCTCACCAACTAGCTAATGCGCCGCGGGTCCATCTGTAAGTGATAGCCGAAACCATCTTTCAATTTCGAACCATGCGGTTCGAAATGTTATCCGGTATTAGCTCCGGTTTCCCGGAGTTATCCCAATCTTACAGGCAGGTTACCCACGTGTTACTCACCCGTCCGCCGCTAGGTCCGAAGACCTCGCTCGACTTGCATGTATTAGGCACGCCGCCAGCGTTCGTCCTGAGCCAGGATCAAACTCTCCAATAAAGTAGTTTGACTTGCTCATGTTTTTTGTACTATATAGTACGTTTTGTTGATTTAAAATCAACGTTTGATACGCTTGGTTTTGTTTAGTTTTCAAAGATCATTTTTCCAAGTCGTTTTCGCGACTAGGTTTATATCATACCATCAATCACTTCTTAGTGTCAACAACTTTTTAAAAAAGTTTTTCTAAGAGAATGTTTGAATACCTCCGTTTCATCGGAAGAATTTAATAATAACTCATATCAACTATATAGTCAATATAAATTACAAAGTTTTTATCTAAAGTTTTTCTATATTAGAAAAATCTTTTTTCTCTAACCATTCTGTAACCGTAACGAATAGAATAAATAGATCATGATATATAGTTTGCCGTAGATCATTGTTGAATTAATTATCTCTTCTAACATCGTTATATTTGCGAAAGTTATAAAGAATGATTATAGGAGGTTTTAAGATAAGAGCATTTCTTATTTTAACGTACAAGAGGCTCTAATGATATGAGTTTGGAAGACGTAGTAATCCTCATACTTAGCTTTTAACCTTATGGAAAAAGAGGAGATACCTTCTTCTTTTCCTACAACCTGTTTTTAAAATAAGCATTCACTCCATCATTAAGGGAATTACGGATCTCATTTTATGCGAGGCCAACCAGCAATGAAATAGTCATATCTAAAAAACAGTGCGTTTATTCATACTAACTTTGAAACAAAACACCATGTTATAAATATCGCAGTACTGGGTTAACGACGTCTCACTAAGTATTAAGCAAAATTCAGGCTTCTCACCTATCTGGATCGCAACGCACACAGGAATATATGAAGTACAATATGGGGCCTTCCTAGAGAAAGCCGAACTATAGACGACTTTCCCATCTTATACTCTTCTTCTAAATGAATAACACCACTTATCGTAGGTAAACTTCTCTTGATAAAATCGGTGTGCTTCTGTTCGATGTATTCCTGATTCGAGGGCAACGTACTCTGCGCCATGTTCTTTAGCCCATTTATGAACAAACGTAAGCAGTTTTTCTCCATACCCTTTCGATCGATGGTTTTCATCTGTTATTAAGTCATATAGAAATACATGTCGGGATTGATAAAAATTGGTCTTTAAACTAAATCCAGCTAAAGCTACTATTTCCTTTTCTACATATAACGCAAATAAGCGATAGCCTTCATTCCTCATCTGGTTTAGTAAAGTTAGGTAGCTCGTTTCTTCTATATCAGACCGAAGCTGTTTCATAACCGGAAATGCTTCCTTCCAGGCTAACAATGTCGTTAATTCCTTGACTTCTCCCATTTTTTCTCCCCTGTTCTAATAGTTATACATCATCCAAAATCCAATATCCTCAAAACCGATTCTTTTATAGATATTACCTGCAGCAGGATTATCATAAAATAGGCATAATTCCTTCCCTTCAGCCAACAGCTCGGTACAAAGTGTTATCATGCACATAGTAGCGTAGCCTTTTTTCTTATAGTTATCTAGCGTTGCTACTCCTACTACCATAGCAGAAACAGTATTCTCAGCGGCAGTAGAAGCAGTAGCAACGATCTTCTCCTTTTCCTTTATAAAAAAGCTTCTCGAAGTCCCATCTTGAATACCTCTGCGTTTTTTATCAACCGTGATGACAGAATCACTGAACTCCGGTACAGAATTCAACATATCAACTAATTCATATACATCCCCGATGGTTGCCTTCTGCACGGAATCGCTCCTATCTTCATTCTTAACTTGCAGTTTCGTACACTTAGCATAGTATGTTTGTCTCTTCTTTTTAGGCTCAACCTTTAAAAATGGCTCTATTTTTTCTGTTATATCTTTTAATCCAGACATCATATTAAAAGTAGGATCTTGAAGCATAATATCTGCAAAACCTCTAGCATCAAACTTACCTAACGCAAAGGGAATATAGTTTTCCTCATACTTTAATAAAACGGCAATCAATTCCCCATTTTGGTTAAACTCTCCCCATACCTTCTGAAACTCCTGACTATACCCATATACCTCAATATCGCCAATAATAAAGAGATTTTCAGCACTCTTCTTCTTTAATAGGTGAAAACACGCCTTATGATCTTTCTCTGTTAATCTTCTAATCAAAGTAATCTCCCCTTTTCAATCAGCCGTCTTGGTCCCTTGATGAAAACACATCCTCCAGGATTCATTTGTTTTTTTCCAAATAGAACTTCTAAGACTGTGCTCATTCGTCTCCCTATTACATATACGGTAGGTTGCTAATACAACATCAGTAGTTAGCGGATGAATCACAAAGTCACTCATCGTCATATTAACGATGGCTAGCCCTTCTTCTTTGATTCCACTCCCATGATACAGCACCTTACCAGAACTACCAAACTCGAAAAAATCCTCAGCTACTACCTTTTCTAGTTCTGACTTAGATCTTCTAATCTCTGGCTGAAGCAACATCTCCTCTAATTGACGAAGATGCTCCTTTAAATTATTATCATTTCCCCCGCTCAACACACTACCTCCAACCTGGTATAAGCTGTAACTTTACCGTTTTTATCCATGTATTATATCATGTCATCTTATCATCAGAATACTTTTCAATATAAAATATTGCCCCTTTTCATTAATGAAAAATAGGATGCTACTACATAAAATAAGACGTACGATTCTACAGTTCTTACATTAAAGTAATTTCATAGATTAAAATTGTCATCTTAGAGCCAGCTTATCATCGATTTCATGTGGTTTATTTTCGAAATTTCACCTTTTATTTTCGAAGTTGATGGATATATTTTCGATATTTCAGGGTTTATTTTCGAATTTGATCGTTTTATTTTCGATTTTGCTTCTTTATAGATTTTGAGACAAATAAAAAAGCAACTATCCTTTTTTAAAAAGTATCTATACAAATACAAAAAACACCCCAAAAGTTAGAATTAGTTCGTCTAACTTTTGGGGTGCACATCTTCTCTACTTCGTTCAGATCCTCATGTGCCAAGCCCGCACATTCCGGTCTTCTCTCTCTGCGCTTCCTCGACCTTCTTGCTTCTCCCAAGCCTAAGGGCTTGTAGTTATACTTTGTTTCCTTTTTCTATACCTCAATCTTCAAACACTTTCCTCTGTACCTTCCGGTACAACTAACTACAAAACCACACAAAAAAAGACCAGTATCTCTACTGATCTTTTCTCTCATCTTACCTGGCAACGTCCTACTCTCACGGGAAACCCCCAACTACCATCGGTATACCGGCTCGCGATAAGCGGCGAATCTCTTCGTCAACTTGTTCGTTCAGATCCTCATGTGCCAAGCCCGCACATTCCGGTCTTCTCTCTCTGCGCTTCCTCGACCTTCTTGCTTCTCCCAAGCCTAGGGGCTTGTAGTGATACTTTGTTTCCTTTTTCTATACCTCAATCTTCAAACACTTTCCTCTGTACCTTCCGGTACAACTAACTACAAAACCACACAAAAAAAGACCAGTATCTCTACTGATCTTCCTCTCATCTTACCTGGCAACGTCCTACTCTCACAGGGGGAAACCCCCAACTACCATCGGCGCTGAAGAACTTAACTTCCGTGTTCGGCATGGGAACGGGTGTGACCTCTTCGCTATCGCCACCAGATATTATAAAGTTTGAAGGATGTTCCCTCAAAACTAGATAACGAATTACAATTCATTCACTGAGCTTACGCTTTTAAAAATTTGGTTAAGTCCTCGATCTATTAGTATCAGTCAGCTCCACACGTCACCGCGCTTCCACCTCTGACCTATCAACCTGATCATCTTTCAGGGATCTTACTAGCTTACGCTATGGGAAATCTCATCTTGAGGGGGGCTTCATGCTTAGATGCTTTCAGCACTTATCCCTTCCGCACATAGCTACCCAGCTATGCCTTTGGCAAGACAACTGGTACACCAGCGGTGCGTCCATCCCGGTCCTCTCGTACTAAGGACAGCTCCTCTCAAATTTCCTACGCCCACGACGGATAGGGACCGAACTGTCTCACGACGTTCTGAACCCAGCTCGCGTACCGCTTTAATGGGCGAACAGCCCAACCCTTGGGACCGACTACAGCCCCAGGATGCGATGAGCCGACATCGAGGTGCCAAACCTCCCCGTCGATGTGGACTCTTGGGGGAGATAAGCCTGTTATCCCCGGGGTAGCTTTTATCCGTTGAGCGATGGCCCTTCCATGCGGAACCACCGGATCACTAAGCCCGACTTTCGTCCCTGCTCGACTTGTAGGTCTCGCAGTCAAGCTCCCTTGTGCCTTTACACTCTACGAATGATTTCCAACCATTCTGAGGGAACCTTTGGGCGCCTCCGTTACATTTTAGGAGGCGACCGCCCCAGTCAAACTGCCCACCTGACACTGTCTCCCAGCCCGATCAGGGCTGTGGGTTAGAATTTCAATACAGCCAGGGTAGTATCCCACCGACGCCTCCACCGAAGCTAGCGCTCCGGCTTCTCAGGCTCCTACCTATCCTGTACAAGCTGTACCAAAATTCAATATCAGGCTACAGTAAAGCTCCACGGGGTCTTTCCGTCCTGTCGCGGGTAACCTGCATCTTCACAGGTACTATAATTTCACCGAGTCTCTCGTTGAGACAGTGCCCAGATCGTTACGCCTTTCGTGCGGGTCGGAACTTACCCGACAAGGAATTTCGCTACCTTAGGACCGTTATAGTTACGGCCGCCGTTTACTGGGGCTTCGGTTCAAAGCTTCGCTTGCGCTAACCTCTCCCCTTAACCTTCCAGCACCGGGCAGGCGTCAGCCCCTATACTTCGCCTTGCGGCTTCGCAGAGACCTGTGTTTTTGCTAAACAGTCGCCTGGGCCTATTCACTGCGGCTTTTCCGGGCTATTAACCCTAAAAAGCACCCCTTCTCCCGAAGTTACGGGGTCATTTTGCCGAGTTCCTTAACGAGAGTTCTCTCGCTCACCTTAGGATTCTCTCCTCGCCTACCTGTGTCGGTTTGCGGTACGGGCACCTCTCACCTCGCTAGAGGCTTTTCTTGGCAGTGTGGAATCAAGAACTTCGGTACTATATTTCCCTCGCCATCACAGCTCAGCCTTATATGACAATGGGATTTGCCTCATTGTCAGCCTAACTGCTTGGACGCGGCATTCCGACGCCGCGCTTACCCTATCCTTCTGCGTCCCCCCATTGCTCAAATGGTGAGGAGGTGGTACAGGAATTTCTACCTGTTGGCCATCGCCTACGCCTTTCGGCCTCGGCTTAGGTCCCGACTTACCCTGAGCGGACGAGCCTTCCTCAGGAAACCTTAGGCATTCGGTGGAGGGGATTCTCACCCCTCTTTCGCTACTCATACCGGCATTCTCACTTCTAAGCGCTCCACCAGTCCTCTCGGTCTGGCTTCTCAGCCCTTAGAACGCTCTCCTACCACTGTTCGTTAGAACAGTCCACAGCTTCGGTGATACGTTTAGCCCCGGTACATTTTCGGCGCAGAGTCACTCGACCAGTGAGCTATTACGCACTCTTTAAATGGTGGCTGCTTCTAAGCCAACATCCTGGTTGTCTAAGCAACTCCACATCCTTTTCCACTTAACGTATACTTTGGGACCTTAGCTGGTGGTCTGGGCTGTTTCCCTCTTGACTACGGATCTTATCACTCGCAGTCTGACTCCTGAACATAAGTCTTTGGCATTCGGAGTTTGACTGAATTCGGTAACCCGATGGGGGCCCCTAGTCCAATCAGTGCTCTACCTCCAAGACTCTCATTTCAAGGCTAGCCCTAAAGCTATTTCGGAGAGAACCAGCTATCTCCAGGTTCGATTGGAATTTCTCCGCTACCCACACCTCATCCCCGCACTTTTCAACGTGCGTGGGTTCGGGCCTCCATTCAGTGTTACCTGAACTTCACCCTGGACATGGGTAGATCACCTGGTTTCGGGTCTACGACCACGTACTTATTCGCCCTATTCAGACTCGCTTTCGCTGCGGCTCCGTCTTATCAACTTAACCTTGCACGGGATCGTAACTCGCCGGTTCATTCTACAAAAGGCACGCCATTACCCATTAACGGGCTTTGACTACTTGTAGGCACACGGTTTCAGGATCTGTTTCACTCCCCTTCCGGGGTGCTTTTCACCTTTCCCTCACGGTACTGGTTCACTATCGGTCACTAGGGAGTATTTAGCCTTGGGAGATGGTCCTCCCTGCTTCCGACGGGATTTCACGTGTCCCGCCGTACTCAGGATCCACTCTGGAGGGAACGAAGTTTCAACTACAGGGTTGTTACCTTCTTTGACGGGCCTTTCCAGACCTCTTCATTTACTCCGTTCCTTTGTAACTCCGTATAGAGTGTCCTACAACCCCAAGAGGCAAGCCTCTTGGTTTGGGCTAATTCCGTTTCGCTCGCCGCTACTCAGGAAATCGCGTTTGCTTTCTCTTCCTCCGGGTACTTAGATGTTTCAGTTCCCCGGGTCTGCCTTTATCATCCTATGTATTCAGATGAAAATACTGCTCCATTACGAACAGTGGGTTTCCCCATTCGGAAATCTCCGGATCAAAGCTTACTTACAGCTCCCCGAAGCATATCGGTGTTAGTACCGTCCTTCATCGGCTCCTAGTGCCAAGGCATCCACCGTGCGCCCTTAACAACTTAACCTTTGACATCGAAGATGTCGTTTTTAACATTATTAAGAGAATCACTAAACTAAGCGTTTAAACTCAGTGAATTACTTGAATTGTTTTCGTTATCTAGTTTTCAAGGAACATAAAACACAGGATCTTCAATGCAAGATGCATTTAGACTCCTATGTATGAGTCTTACTTATTATAGAAAGATCAGATGATCTCTCAAAACTAAACAAAATACCAAGCGTACCTCTATATCCTTAGAAAGGAGGTGATCCAGCCGCACCTTCCGATACGGCTACCTTGTTACGACTTCACCCCAATCATCTGTCCCACCTTAGGCGGCTGGCTCCTTACGGTTACCCCACCGACTTCGGGTGTTACAAACTCTCGTGGTGTGACGGGCGGTGTGTACAAGGCCCGGGAACGTATTCACCGCGGCATGCTGATCCGCGATTACTAGCGATTCCAGCTTCATGCAGGCGAGTTGCAGCCTGCAATCCGAACTGAGAATGGTTTTATGGGATTCGCTTAACTTCGCAGTCTCGCAGCCCTTTGTACCATCCATTGTAGCACGTGTGTAGCCCAGGTCATAAGGGGCATGATGATTTGACGTCATCCCCACCTTCCTCCGGTTTGTCACCGGCAGTCATCTTAGAGTGCCCAACTGAATGCTGGCAACTAAGATCAAGGGTTGCGCTCGTTGCGGGACTTAACCCAACATCTCACGACACGAGCTGACGACAACCATGCACCACCTGTCACTTCGTCCCCCGAAGGGGAACCTTCTATCTCTAGAAGTAGCGAAGGATGTCAAGACCTGGTAAGGTTCTTCGCGTTGCTTCGAATTAAACCACATGCTCCACCGCTTGTGCGGGCCCCCGTCAATTCCTTTGAGTTTCAGTCTTGCGACCGTACTCCCCAGGCGGAGTGCTTAATGCGTTTGCTGCAGCACTAAAGGGCGGAAACCCTCTAACACTTAGCACTCATCGTTTACGGCGTGGACTACCAGGGTATCTAATCCTGTTCGCTCCCCACGCTTTCGCGCCTCAGTGTCAGTTACAGACCAGAAAGTCGCCTTCGCCACTGGTGTTCCTCCAAATCTCTACGCATTTCACCGCTACACTTGGAATTCCACTTTCCTCTTCTGCACTCAAGTTCCCCAGTTTCCAATGACCCTCCACGGTTGAGCCGTGGGCTTTCACATCAGACTTAAGAAACCACCTGCGCGCGCTTTACGCCCAATAATTCCGGACAACGCTTGCCACCTACGTATTACCGCGGCTGCTGGCACGTAGTTAGCCGTGGCTTTCTGGTTAGGTACCGTCAAGGTACTAGCAGTTACTCTAGTACTTGTTCTTCCCTAACAACAGAACTTTACGACCCGAAGGCCTTCATCGTTCACGCGGCGTTGCTCCGTCAGACTTTCGTCCATTGCGGAAGATTCCCTACTGCTGCCTCCCGTAGGAGTCTGGGCCGTGTCTCAGTCCCAGTGTGGCCGATCACCCTCTCAGGTCGGCTACGCATCGTTGCCTTGGTGAGCCGTTACCTCACCAACTAGCTAATGCGCCGCGGGTCCATCTGTAAGTGATAGCCGAAACCATCTTTCAATTTCGAACCATGCGGTTCGAAATGTTATCCGGTATTAGCTCCGGTTTCCCGGAGTTATCCCAATCTTACAGGCAGGTTACCCACGTGTTACTCACCCGTCCGCCGCTAGGTCCGAAGACCTCGCTCGACTTGCATGTATTAGGCACGCCGCCAGCGTTCGTCCTGAGCCAGGATCAAACTCTCCGATAAAGTAGTTTGACTTGCTCATGTTTTTTTGTACTATATAGTACGTTTTGTTGATTTAAAATCAACGTTTGATACGCTTGGTTTTGTTTAGTTTTCAAAGATCATGTTTTCGCTTTGTTAAGAAGCGACTTTATAAGATTAACACAGATGAAATATTGTGTCAACATCTTTTTTGAAAAGTTTTCTTCATTCGTAAGAACTAACTTGTCCTTATCGGATGACTTTTATAACTATATCAGCAATTTCTTTTTTCGTCAAATGCTTTTTTAAAATAATTTCAAAATTGTTTAGTAGCTTGTCGAATGATTACACGAATCATGATTACCTACTATAGTAGATAGTAATACAGGTAAACCAGCGGGGCCAAAAGTTTAGCAGGCAGTCTTACTTGAAGAGTTGCTCCCTTTATAAGGAAAGAGAAAGCTATGACGAATAGAAAAAGAAGTGTTCTTTTACCTTCCATATACTATATTGGCTTATAACATCTAAAGTTAGGTATCTGTTTCCCTGACTCTCAAGCTAGCTGTCGAAGGACATAGCCTAAAACGGAATCCTCTTATCGTTTCCTAAGAAACAAGAAAAGTGGCTCGACGGAATTCATCGAGCCACTCTCTTTCTTCTATATTACATATCTTCTCTTACACTAAGAAAATAAAGTATAGGACAAAGATAACAAATAATCCGTACATGATTGGATGGATTTCTTTCGCTCTTCCCTTCATCGCCATTGTAATAGGATAGAAGATAAATCCAATCGCGATACCAGTTGCAATGCTGTAGGATAATGGCATTGCGATGATCGTTAAGAACGCAGGTACCGCAACCTCAAATTTCTCCCAATCAATTTTCCCTAAAGAAGAAACCATTAAAATCCCTACGATGATTAATGCTGGTGCTGTAACAGCTGGTGTTACTACTCCTAATAATGGAGAGAAGAATAAAGCAAGTAAGAATAAGACTGCTGTTATGACTGAAGCAAAACCAGAACGCGCACCTGCTGCAACACCTGCAGAAGATTCAATGTAAGATGTTGTTGTGGAAGTT
Source organism: Bacillus weihaiensis (assembly GCF_001889165.1). Classification (GTDB taxonomy): domain Bacteria; phylum Bacillota; class Bacilli; order Bacillales; family Bacillaceae; genus Metabacillus; species Metabacillus weihaiensis. The sequence continues at coordinate 3,866,723 of NZ_CP016020.1, forward strand.
CCTAAGACTGAACCAACAACAGTGGCCGCTGAATCTGCGAATAACGCTTTTCCTGCACGCGGTAATTTGTTTTCCTTCATTAACCCTGCTTGGTTCGCCACTGCCACTAATGTACCAGCTGTATCAAAGAAATCAACAAATAAGAAAGTTAAAATAACAACTAGCATTTGAATAGTGAAGATTTGATCTAGATTAAACAAAGCTTGTCCGAATGTAGGGGCTAAGCTTGGAACTTCTCCTACGATTTTCGCTGGTGCATCGATTTGACCTAGAAGCATACCGATAATTGCTGTGATGAACATTCCGTAGAAGATTCCACCTTTAACTCCCCGAACCATTAAGATAACCGTTACGAAAACACCGAAGATGGCTAAAAGAGTTTGTGGAGCAGCTAGATCTCCTAATCCTACTAATGTTGCATCGTTATTTACGATGATGCCTGCATTTTGAAAGCCGATAAACGTAATGAATAATCCAATACCCGCTCCTACTGCGAATTTCAATTCTGCTGGGATGGAGTTAATAATTTTTTCACGTAAACCAGAGACGGTTAAAACGATAAAGATTAGTCCTGATACAAACACACCGGATAATGCTGTTTGCCACGGTACTTCCATTGTTAAAACGACGGTGAAGGAGAAGAACGCGTTAAGTCCCATCCCCGGCGCAAGAGCAATTGGGTACCTCGCGATTAGTCCCATCAGTAATGAACCGATTGCTGCTGCAATGGCTGTAGCTGTGAAAACTGCACCTTGGTCCATTCGGATCGCATCCGGAAGATCTGGAATAGCCGACATTGATAAGACACTTGGATTAACGAATAAAATGTATGCCATAGATAAAAATGTTGTTAACCCACCGATTATTTCGCGGCGATAATTTGTACCTAACTCATCAAATTGAAAAAACTTTTTCATTACAAGTGTTCCTCCTAGTTTTCATATGAACATCGTCATGTTAAGGGAAAGGATAAAAGAATATAAGTTCAATATACTAGTAGATTGGCTTAAAACATTTCAATCCTTACTTCCCGATTTTGCCTTTGTTATTTAGAGGACTCTAAATAACAAAAACGCTCATGAGATACCATGAGCGCTTGACATTAAGATAGATCACACTAGTAGAAAAAAACTAGCAATGAACACCTCGTAGTCAAGCCATTTACGGTAGCTTGGTAGAAACTTTTGGGCCATATCCCCAACATTATACGACGTATTTCGACTTATTTGATTATAGTCTCATTGTATCAACCTCCAAGGTATTCGTCAATAAAAAAACGAACATTATTTTTGATAATGTTCGTTTCGTTCGTGTTTTACTCCCACTCAATCGTCGCAGGTGGCTTACTTGTAATATCATACACAACTCGATTGATGTGTTTTACTTCATTTACAATTCTCGTTGAAATGACTTCAAGTACGTCCCATGGGATTCTTGCCCAGTCAGAGGTCATACCGTCAATTGAGGTAACCGCACGAATACCAATCGTATAATCATACGTACGAGCGTCTCCCATAACACCTACACTACGGATATCCGGTAAAACCGTGAAGTATTGCCAAATATCACGATCTAAGCCCGCTTTTTTAATTTCATCACGTAGGATATAGTCCGATTCACGAACGATCTCCAATTTTTCTTCCGAAATCTCACCTAGTACACGAATTCCTAATCCTGGACCTGGGAATGGCTGTCTCCAAACAATTTCATCTGGAATCCCTAATTCTGATCCTAATGCACGAACCTCGTCTTTAAATAATGTATTTAAAGGCTCAATTAGTTCAAATTGCATATCTTCTGGAAGACCGCCTACATTGTGATGAGATTTAATTGTTTGAGCAGTAGCTGTACCACTTTCAATAATATCTGTGTAAAGCGTACCTTGTGCTAAGAAATCAATGCCTTCTAATTTCGCTGACTCATCATCAAACACATAGATGAATTCGTTACCGATGATTTTACGCTTTTGCTCAGGATCTGACACACCTTTTAATTTGTTTAAGAAACGATCTTTTGCGTCAACTTTAATGACGTTCATATTGAAGCCTTCACTAAAGGTTTTCATAACACTTTCCGCTTCATTTTTACGTAGTAGACCATGATCAACGAAGATACATGTTAATTGATCACCGATAGCTTTATGGATTAAAACTGCCACAACGGATGAATCAACACCACCACTTAGTGCACAGAGAACTTTTTTGTCGCCTACCTTTGCCTTAAGCTTGTCTGTTTCCATCTCAATGAAGTTCTCCATAGACCAGTTTCCCGCACAGCCACAGATAGAGAAGACGAAATTTTTCAAAAGGTCATTTCCATATTCAGAATGTCTTACTTCTGGATGGAATTGCACGCCATAAAATTTACGTTCTTCATTACTCATTGCTGCATAAGGACATGATGTGCTTGTTGCATCAACATGAAAGCCCTCTGGAATTTCTCTCACAAGATCTCCATGACTCATCCATACAACTTGTTGTTTTGGTAAGTCCGCAAACAGGCTTGGTGTTCCGTGGATATCAATTGTTGCTTTTCCGTATTCACGATGGTTAGCCGCTTCAACTTTTCCACCTAGCTTATGTGTCATTAATTGCATACCGTAGCAAATACCGAAAACAGGAATACCTAAGTCAAAGATCGCTTCATCACAATCAAACGCATTTTCACCGTACACACTGTTCGGTCCACCTGAAAGGATAATTCCTTTTGGATTCATCGCCTTAATTTCCTCTGCCGTTAACGTATGTGGGTGTAATTCACTATAAACACCGAATTCGCGAATACGTCTTGTAATTAATTGATTGTACTGACTACCAAAGTCTAACACTACTACCATTTCATGAATATTTGCCACCATCGTCACCTCATCAATTTTCACTTCTACTTTATTTTATACAAAACTTCCTCACATCACCTAATGCTTTCGCTAAGCATTCTATAAAAAGCTGAATCTTAAGCTACACTAAGCTAGTAAAAACTCAACGTAACGTCGAGTCTCTTTTTTTCTTATACTATCATTCATTACGAATAGTACAAAAAAAGACTAGAACTGTGCCCTTCTATACAAAAAAAGAAGGCAGAATTCTAGTCTAAGATACGAACTTTATTCTGCCTTCATAGTCAGGTTATTTACGGTTACCCGGTAGAGACTCTCGATCCATATTATCGAGGATATATGAAGGTTCAATATAATTTTTTCTATTCTATCAGTCTAGTCTATAAAAGGTCAAGATGATGTTCTTTTAATTAAATTTTCCCACAATTCTACTGACTGCTTCCATTCATCCTTTGCACTATCTCTACGATAAAGGGCTTTTTCATATCGTTCCGTTAAGGTAGACATATGGACCATCTGAAAATAATGATCAATATATCGTGCATACTCTCTTAACGTTTGGTTCGGCTTCCTTTTCACTCCCATTCTTTCATATTGTTTTAAAAGGGATTGGTATGCTTGGAAGAATACCACTTCATCTTCACGTCCCCTATACTTGTACAATAGGAATCTACTAATCCATCTCAGTCTTGTTAAATAGAGACATACACCAAGAAGTATGAGTACGACAAGACTCATATATAAGCCTACACTTCCGATTCGAAGGTCAAAGAAAGCAAATGGGCTAGCGGCCTCCTCCTCTTGTTCCTTTTCCTCTTCATCAGGTTTAGGAGGCGTTTCCTCTTCCTCTTCTTTATCTGGTGTGGTTGTTTCCTCTTTTTCTTCCTCATCTTTAGGTGCATTCTCGTAATCGTCTGTGACATCATATGGATTCACAAAGCCTTGGGTTGGTTCAAACGGTACCCAGCCTACACCTTCAAAGTAAACCTCTACCCATGAATGGGCATTATTGTTGGTCACACGATATTCTTTTTCAAAATTTGTGATGGCACGAATATATTCTCCGCCTGTATATCCCTTCACCCATCTAGCAGGGATATCAAGGGACCTTAGCAACACAATCATCGAAGTGGAAAAGTTATCACAATAGCCTTTTTGTGTATCAAATAAAAATTGATCCACATAATCTTCATTTTCACCTGGAATGGCCACATCTTCTTTATCATAGGTGAAGATGATAGAGCCTAGATACTCTTCAATGCTTTTCGCTTTATCATATTGATTGGTATCGTCCACCGTTATCTTTTCTGCAAGCTGCTTCACCCGTTCAGGCAAGGTATCTGGGAGTTGGGTATACCTGTCTAAAAACTCTTCTGACAATGAATCCGTTACTTGTTCTTTCTTCATTTCATTCAAAGGGTAAACAGGTAACTTATAATCAACTTCATATACCGAGAACTCTTCTCGTGATCCCTCCCCTTCTGCGAACGGAGATAGCTGCTCAGTCGTTCGGTTTACATACAACGGTAACTCCATCTCCGTCTCAAGTGCTGTTAATCCTAGTGGATAAATAACATGAAAATATTTATAATCCTCCTGAATTGTTACAGTTGCTTCAAGTTCTTTCGTTACCACTCGATCATCTATCCAAGTTAGTTCTTGTTGTAGATCCGTTATTTCCTCAAGCTCACTTTCAGGGTTAGACACTTCCCACCCTTTCCCTGTATACACATCCTTTGTTTCCACTCGCCAATAATGACGATCAGTAGATACATGAGTAAATACTTCAGAGTCATCCTCAACAAAGCCTCCACCTAGTTTTTCATCGTTTTGACTATAGCCAATTTTCTTCTTCGTGCCGCCCTCTTCCTCTTCTCTTCCAACTGCTGTGATATAAGGAACAGGATCCGGCCATTGGGGAGAAGCCTTTGGCGCTAAAACAGCAAGGACCATTGAGACCATAATAAAGGCGAGCAATGGCAAAACCCAACGTAGAGAAGCTGTTTTTTTTAGCTTTAAATTTTCTACCTTTTTCAATCGGTCAAAATAAAGTAAACCAAGCATAAAAAATCCTATAAGCACGGTTCGTACAATGGCAAATGTCGCATCATACCCCGTAAATGTATCTAAAATCGTAATATACAAGAGCGTTAAACCAAAGAAAAAGAATATTCTCCTATGGACAAGAATCCAATAATGAATGAGATAAACAAGTAGCCATAAGAGAATGAAGAACAGCAACGTTCGGAAGGAAGGTGTCATATTCACCCAATCTGCTTGGGGAATGAGCTGTAGGTTATACACTAGCTCTGAACCTAGCTCCTTGATCCATAAAAATTGAAAGAACACCCCTTCAAAGAACAGTCCGTGTAAGATAAATAAAATCAAAAAAATCTTTACCGGAAAATTGACATACCATTTTGTCTTCAGAAACGTAAGTAAAAATGATAACCCTATAAACAAAATAAAGATAAAGGTATTGGCTGTATCTGTGTAATCATTTAACGGTCTCAGCCATTCCCACAAAAGCATAAAGGCAAATAAATAATAAAGAAAGGCAACTGATTTCCCTTTTGTTTCCTCACTAGACGTCACGAGCCGACCACCTCTTTATTTTTCATTTCCGTCTCACGATTATCATATACTGTTACACCTATTTGACGCTTTTTCAATCGATCCATTAACACGTGCTCTTCCTTTGATAACTGATCATACACACTTTTGATGAGCACGAGCTCGATGCTTGATTGTAAACTTGATAACCCCTCTAGCTTTCGGACTAAATCCACATGTAACTGACTTGTAACGAGTAGATTAGTCACCTGCTTCATTTCACCTTGAATAGTCGATGGGTCCAACAGGGCTGAGAAAGGCTGGGTGCTGTCACTATCCACTTTTGCCAAATGATAAAGAATGGTTTGTACATGCTGTTCACCTGATTTGAGCGGAAAGATCTGATGGTCCTTACCTATGGAGATAAGCCCAACCCTTGCACCCGACTTTACCATTTCATTAATAAAAGATGCAGCATGATTTACAACCGATTCGAAAACCTTAGACGGGCTACGGTCCAAGAACACTACCACATCTTGGCTTTGCATTTGCTCGAACTCTTTGGTCATGATCGCATTTCTTCTTGCTGTTGCTTTCCAATCAATCCAAGCAAATTTGTCACCTGGCTGATACTCACGTATACCAACAGCCATCGTCGTATCCTGCCAGAATTTTGACTGAGAAGAAGACGTTCCTTGATCATATTGCTTTTGTTTCGTCGAATAGTGAAGGTTTACCATTGTCGGATAAACAAGAAAATAATGCTCTACTTTAAAGGTTACTTCCTTTTCAATCAATCCAAATAGATCCCCAGTCCGAACCCGTATCGTTGTAAACTGATGCTCCCCACGAGGCATATGTTGCAGAGCATAGCTAAAGGAGACTGACCTTTTAAACCATGGGAAAAATAGCTTCTTCGGCTCCTCCAACCTTTTAACACCCGCTAGACGTTCCGTTAACACATCCTCGACAATGAGATAAAAAAGCGGGAATGGAAAGCTTCTTTGTACCGTAACAGTCCCAATTAACCGCTGGCCGACCATAAACTGCTCTTGATTTATTCTTCTTTTCACACGAAAACCTCTGAGCGGATATAGCATGAGGAGCAGAGAATATAGCGCAAACGGTAAAAAACTATAAAAGAGAAACCAACTAACGAAGCCTCCCTGAAACATCGCATAGCTGAAGGCAGCAAGTGTTAGAAAAAGAAGGGAAAACAACTTCCACCCTACTTTGAATTTTTTTAAGTAGTTTTTCATTTACTACTTAACGACCTTTGGACAGGTACTGACGTCCTAGCAACCACTTCACGAATGAGCTCTTCAGACGATTTCCCTTCAAATTTCGCCTCTGAACGTAAAATGATTCGATGTGCTAATGTAAACCCAGCTAAATACTGAATATCATCTGGGATAATATAATCTCTTCCTAAAATAAAGGCATATGCCTGTGCTGCTTTCATTAACGCAATGGACGCACGTGGACTTGCTCCTAAATACACAGCCGGATGCGTTCTCGTTTTACTCGTAATCTCAATGATATAGCTTTTAATTGTCTCATCGACATAAACATGCTGAATTTCATCCTGAAGCTCAACTAATTCCTCTTTCGTAATCACACTTTCCACTTTATGAATCGGTCGTTCTTTCTCCGCTAGTGTTAATACATCGAACTCCTCCGCTTTCGTCGGATAGCCCATTCTTAATTTAAAGAGAAAGCGATCAAGCTGTGCCTCTGGTAAAGGATATGTCCCTTCATAATCAACAGGATTCTGAGTCGCCATAACGAAAAACGGTTTGGCTAGCATTCTCGTTGTCCCATCAACCGTGACGCTACCTTCCTCCATCCCCTCCAAAAGAGCAGACTGCGTTTTCGGTGACGTACGATTAATTTCATCTGCTAGTACAATGTTTCCGAAAATAGGTCCTTCTTTAAACTCAAATCTCATTTCCTTCGGGTTATAAATAGACACCCCAGTCACATCTGAAGGCAATAAATCAGGAGTAAACTGAATCCGTTTAAACCCTGCTCCAATTGACTTCGCAAGAGCCTTTACCATCATCGTCTTCCCCACACCTGGTACATCCTCTAATAATACATGACCATTTGCCAAAATAGCCACAAGACTTAGTAAGCTAACATCTCTCTTCCCAACCATTACGCTTTCAATATTTTGAATAACTCGACCGAGTTTTGGATGCATCGTATCATATTGAGTCATATTTTCCTCCTGAGATGAAATTCTTCTTATTTCTACATTGTATTATTCTAAAAAAATGTGGGAAATCCTGTTTGTTTTTGTAATTTCCTAAAAAAGGTAGAGAAATAAGGAGCGGTGGTGATTTCATTAGTTAACCTAAAGGGACAAACTCCGAGGGTACACAATAGGCCTATGTCCTATCCAGGTCACACATACTTCTAAAAGATTGAAAGGATTGAGATGGGTTTTTTAACGGCGCGGACCAAGATAACTTCCTCATGCTCTTGAAGCATTTAGCACAACATGATGAAGTCATAGTATATGACAGGATAACGAAAGGTATTTATTACCAATTATTCAGATATATGATAAACTAAAGTTATCCAAATGTTCAATATGAATAATCGACAGGGGGAGCATGATGAAAAGATCGTTAATTTTTTTAGTTTTAAGTACTTGTTTATTGAATGCTTGCCAACCTAACGCCACACTATCGTTTTCTAAGACAACGGAAGATAAACTGGCTAAAGAAGAACAAAGCTTTTTTACTAGCGTTAGGAAAGAGAGCGGTGTACATATATATCATGATGAACAGAGTAATTCTGTTTTCGTTTATTTAAATGATTATGCTATTGACCAAGGTGAGTCAGCTCATCGTTTCAACCATTTTAACGTAGAAGCAGCCGGGAACGAACTTCATCTATCTTTTGAAACAGATACAACCACTGACTATCCATCAGAAATGGAAAACCAACTGTTTTATGAAGTACGTTTAGATAAAGAGTACGACACGATTAGACTATTTAATAATGGAGATGAAATAGCTTTTAACACCATCTCAGGAAACCTTGAGTAAACTTACTTTTTAAAAATAGGCTGAGTTAAATCTTAATGTTGATTTTTAATAATAATACAGGGAAAATCCCAATAAATAGGTTTCCCTTTTTGTATTAGAACCTGATAGTTTTTTTAGGTAGTTTGTTTGGAATTTCTATCAACCTTGCAACTTTTTCACCTTTATTAAACCTCACATTGTTAAGCCAGTACACAAAAGCATCTGCATTAAAACAAACTCCATAAAACTCGTTACCTTCTTCGTCTATATGGGCTAATTCCCAATAAGGATGATTGTTCTCCCTGTTATATAACCATCTATCAAAATCTCTTTGTAATTTTCGAACATTACTTCCCACTTTTGATGGACAAATCATATACTCCGTATCAGTTTCATAATCAAATTCAATTTTAACAATCATTAGTATTCTACCTTCTCTTCTATATAACTAATTTTGACAAACGTAATGAGTCGTATGACTCTGTTATTTCAAATATAAATGACTTGAGCAGAAATTCTTTTATATTATGTTTTGTACTTTCATTACTACGACTATCTACGAACAAAAACCAAGCCAGAAATGTCGAGGTACTTCGTAGCCACACCTTTAAAACGGTCTATCCATTGTTTCATACGTGAGTGGAGACCATTTACATGATGTGATACAACCCCTTGATTACGTGTTTTCCATCGTTATACTTAATTCTATAATGTTCTAATCCTTTTTCTTTGGCATATGTCATATATACTCTCCAAGCATTTTTGAAAAGTACATTCTCAGTTGACAGTTAAGAACCAATCATACAAGCAACCTTTGAGACGGTTTGCTTTAGTTCGGTCTCTTGCAACAAGAACACATACCTGTTCGCGGCTGATGCCTCTATGCTTGGATTTTCTGCCACGCTTACGAGGTTTTCGGTCAGTAATGCCACGTTGCCCTTTTTGAGAGTATAGAAAATAGTCGTCACCTTTTCGAGTACGATAAAGAACATTATTAGTTGTATCAGTAAATGTTTTACTACAACAATTACAACGATAGCGTTGACGACCATTATATTTTCCGAACCTAACAACATGTTCAGATGCACAATGAGGGCATTCAAACCCTTCTTTGAAGCGAGTTTTTCGCATTTCGTTAATTAGAACGACCACCAACAGTGGAAGAAGGTTCAACATAGCGTTTTCCCCATTGAAATACTCGCTCTTTTTCAGTGTGTGATAATTTGCCAATGTATTTTAGTAGATTACTGAACACTTTGCTCAACCTTCTCGAACATAGAACGTTTGTTTCCACTTTAATTATACTAAGATTTCAGGGAGGTTTCAAATATCAACATTCACCTTTAACAGATCCAAAAATAAAGAAAGACTCTTGAACTATTAGTAGGTCAGATAACGCAGAAAAACATACACCTAGTTTGGCAGCTGATCTGAAGCACAAGCTATCCATTAGAAGATTATGTAACATACTTGTTAATCCAATGGCTCGGTCTTTCTAAATAACTTGGTAGTTTAGTATGAACATCTCCAACTGCTGAATTGATTTGTGACTGTGTAAGAAAGAGAACTTCAGATAAATCAGCGCCACATAAATCTGCGTCTCTAAGGTCAGCACCAATAAAATCAGCTCCCCTCAAATCACTTTGGCTTAAATTTGATGCTATCATTAGCTTCCCACGAAAATCTTCACCTTGTAAATTTAACCCACTTAAATTCACTCCTACATATTCTGACTTTTTCTTCAAACCGTTCTTTTTACCTTTTTTATTCCTGTTGGCTCTATACATTTCACTTGACTCTATTAACAGAGCGTTGACCTTGCATCTATGTGCCGTTATATCCATTTTTAAAATCTCTTCTGGCTTTTTTATAGTTCGTTCAATCGTTTCTTCAGAGATCTTTTGCAAGCTACTATGTAACGGTTGTGTTTCCTCTAAAGTAAGAGTTTGTTGGAGATACCAGAGCATTTCATGCAGTTGTTGAACAAGAGGAAAGACAGCAAACATTTCTTCTGCATGCTCAGCATCTTCACGCCAGTCATTACCTTTATAAATAGATTGCGAAACATGCTGTCCTGCACCAAAACACTCATAAGAAACACATCCACGAAAGCCTTTCTCCCTCAATTGGCCGTGAATAGTACACAAGTTATTTGAACATAAATTACGGCAAGGAGTTCCACCATCTTTGGTAAAAGGAAAGTCAGATGATTTTCCATAAGGTAACGCTACACAACATAATCCAAAACAATTATTACAATTCGATTTTAATTCACTAAACATTTCACAGCACTTCCTATATCCCACGTTATTTTTACTTAATAGAATAATTTCAATAGTGTCGAACGGTTCAACCTAATCACCTACTCTCCTTTCATTAACCAGCCTAATAAGCCACTAGAAAAAGTTATTTTTGAGAAAGACTTTTTAACCACTGTTCATTCCACTGAAAATATAAGTCATTATTTTCTCTTTGGTAAAATAAATTTTCAGGGTAAGGTAAAGCAAGCTCTGGCATATTACATGGAGTAAAATATTGAAGTTCAACCGTTTCGTTATCTATTGGGCATAGTTCACCACTTTGAATAACGCAATCAAACATAAAGACGTTATACTCCACTTGATGACCATTTGGATAGTGATAACGAAAGTCTTTCCCACCAAATACTCCTACTAACTTTTTTGGCACAACATATAATCCTGTCTCTTCCCATATTTCACGAACAGCTGCTTCAGCAGGTGCTTCTCCAAGTTCGATTGCCCCCGCAGGAAGACTCCACTTTTCGCCATTCCCTTTGTTTTGTAATAAAATTTCACCCCATTCGTTTCGAACAATTCCCGCTACACTTGGCATAAAAAGTAGTTCGTTACCAACTTTTTCTCGGAGATTTTTATAATAAGACGACATTCCCATCTTCCTAGCCACCTTTGGTCATTTATTTCTTTATACATTCTCTCCAATATACGAAATCACCTGTTTTCTTCAACTAATTTTATGCTCGGAAAGAGGCTGGGACATAAGTGTCGCAGTTAAGGAGAAATCCGAACTATCCGGTGATATTTCAATGAAAATCTCCCCTATCGTTCGGGTTTTATTCATTGTCACTACTTGTATTGTTTATGCATACGATTGTTAATCGCTAGTGAAATGGAGCGGAAGACACTTGACTCCGGCGGAAGTAGAGGAAAGGAACGTACTTGTTCTTCCACCACAACATATTAACAAGTAACAACGCGTGGAACGATAATCATTCGTCTTTAAAAAAATGATTAAGTTTTGACCCACCCTCACCGAATAACTCCGACAACAGCTGTTGACATGATAAGAAAGCTGAATAGACTAAATCCCAGGTGATTTAGTCTACTCATAAGGTTACTATCTATATGTGTTTCTTCACATTGACATTGAACGAAAATAACTTAAGGTTGAATATGGAGGCTCACCGCCCGCCTTGCGGAAAGCGAGCAACTGGAGCGGAATGCAACTAGACCGGACATTTGATAAAGAGCCAAAAGGTAAAAGGTATCTATTTTTGAATGATATAAAAGCTACGAGTCTAAGCAGAAGAAAACTGCTTTCCTCCAACACAACAATTTCCCCATCCATTAAAAAGAAGTAGGCAACCAAATCAGTATCCCCAATCATCCACACGCCACTTATCAGAATGATCATCCCTCACGACTATCCAGTTCCAATCGGTATAAGTTGAGTGAGGTTCTAAACTCCCATCTCCACCGCTAGACCCTACCTTAAAGCTTGATAACAAAACAATAACATTCTCTTGCTGCACACCATTGACGGATCCATTTCCGTACTTCATATAGTCATCAGTGATTTTCATTGATTTATCTTCTATATACCATATATGTGTCAGTGTACATCCGATAAAGTCCTTAAATTTTTTCTTCACAGCAACAACTGCTTCATTTATTTCCTCTTTAGAAAATGCGGTAGATTCTTCAATACTCACTTGAACATGATCGACTTTACCAAATCCGTTATATACCATACTGAATACGAAAACAATGAGCAAACTTAGAAAGAATAGGGTCTTTTTCATAATCGTCTCTCCCTCGATAGATAGAGTAAATTGACTAAAAGCTAAACGACCTGCTCCTAGTTAAAGAAACGAATGAGATGCGAGTGACTAGAGTGATTTTTTAGCTATTATTCTTCTATATCATGATCTCTGATATCTTGAGCAACTTGATTCACTACATATTCATTTAATTCGACGTAATAGATGCCATCTTTTTTTACATCCTCGGCTTTTTCTGATAGATTCAGGGTTTTGAATTTATTAATTTCTGCTTCCATTCCTAAAGAGTACATGGTGTAAATCGGGAGATCTGTATCTACATGTTCCACATATTCTTTAACCTCTTTCAAGGAGATGCCTGATCTGATACTGCTTACTAATGATCTAATAAACTCTACGTGATTTTCATTTCTACCGAATGCTCCGTTCGGAAGTGTGATTCGTTCTTTCAACAACCCTAGCATCATTTCGCCATCTAGGTGCTGTTGACCTTTTTCAATCGTTGTTGTTTTTCCATTCGAAAGCCCAATACTCATTGGTTCTGCTAGATTATATGTGATTCCACCCATCGAATTAATAATCTCGATGAATCCCGTCGTATCAACCGCAGCATAATAATCAATTGATAGATTTAACATGCTACTCACTGATTTCACCGTAGACGTTGCCCCACCGTAAGCGTAGGAGTTTGCGAGTTTGTCTTTTCTTACTTCATTATTTTTCTCGTCATGAACTGGGACATAGGTATCTCTTGGAATTGACGTGAGTATCATGCTTTTATCCTCTTGGTCATAGCTTACTAGTACATTCGCATCTGCTCGGTTGTTTTCATCAATTCCCATTAATAGAAACGTCATATTTGTAGAATTCATCTGCTTCTGTACAACTGTTTCACTTTGCGTCTCTTCTTGCTGGAATTCTTGATTCGTATCCTTATTAAATATAGTAGGGAGCAGAACACCTGAGAAAACGAGTAGTAATAACACAACGCTAAAAACCGGGAAAAGCTGTGGTGGTAAACTCGATTTTTTGCGCACTTTCTTATCACTCGCTAGTTGATCAAATACTTTTTTACGATCTTCACTTGTAAACTCAAGCTCTTTATCATGTAAAAACTCCATTCGATTTTTTAGCTCCTTTTTATCCATATACCGCAGCCTCCTCTAACTTTCGCTTTAGCTTCTGCTTTGCTCGTCTTAGCCTTGTTTTGACTGTATTCAAGCCTACTCCTGTCATTTCAGCGATGTCTTCAAGCTTGAGAGATTGATAATAATGCAGATAAAGCACTTCACGGTCATTTGCAGGGAGGGCAAAGATAAAATCCTTCATTTCCTGTTGCTCTGATTTTGCGAGCACTTTATGTTCAGCCGATGGAAGAATGTTCTGTGCCGTATCTTGAATGAAATGCTTCGCTTGTACTTTTTTATGATGCCAGCTCTTTAAGTAATCCTTACATTGATTAATTGTAATGCGATATAACCATGTTTTTATTGATGCGTCAAAGCGAAAATCATCTAGGTTTTCATAGCATTTTATAAAAGCATTCTGTACCATATCCTTTGCCGTTTCACTATTTTTTACATACGTAAACGCCAATCGAACAAGCTCATTCCCATACTCAACCATCACCTGCTCAAGTAATTGATCCTTCTCATACTTATTCATTCGTTCTCCTTCCCTTATCGCTTCTCTATGTTTCTGCCCATTTGACGAGGCTGTTTTTGAAATAGTTTCATTGGTGCCGGTTTTTGTCGAGAATCTACAAAACACTGGTGGTGACAGGCACCCCTCAATGTATGATAAAATAAAGTCTTCAAAAGACGGACAGTGAGCATAGCTCCACCTTCTTTATAGGAAGGATAGAGGCTATGGTCTTTTTTCGTATAATGATTCTATTATGGCATGTTCTATCATTTTAAATAAGAGTCGTTTAGGAGTGGAGTAGGTTGAACAAGAAGGATATTGCACAGATTCGCAAACAATTTAAAGTAGATAATGATTTACTCAAGATTTCTAACATTTTTAATGTATATATCATGAAGGAAACAAGTGAAATTTACCATCATGAGAGCCAGCCTTTTGAACTACTCGATGAAGATCAAAAGGAATTATTTATGAATAATTTCAAAAAAATGCTCGGTGGACAATTAGATGAAAAGCTCTTTGAATTAAAATTCAGACGAGATGCAGAACAAAATAGCCAGTTAATTCTACACCAAGGCTTACTTAGTAACGATGTTGAGGCTTGGAAAGAGAACATGCTTCAGCTTGTCGGGAAAATGCTTCTCCAAAGACAATACGAAATGGATATTGTGATCACATTCATTAAGGGTGAATATTTAAAGCCAACTAAGCGTCGGAGTGAAGAATCGGAGGAAAGTGAGCGAGACACTGTTTATTCCCACCCATTTATTCTATGCTCCATTAACAACACACAGGATCCGAAAAAAGAATTGCTTTTCGATTACGTTGAAAGAGAGTTTAAGTATAATTTCGTCGTAGATCCGATTATTAATTTACATTCGCCAATTGCTGGCTTTCTTTTCCCTTGCTTCACCGATAATGCAGCAGATGTAAACCACGTGCTGTACTCGGCTGGTAAAGCCCATGAGCCTGACTACCAATTCATCGAAGACGTATTAACCTGCGAAGACACGATGACAGCAAAGGATGACAAAATTGTATTTGAGGAGATTATTAAAGACGTCACCGGAGACCAATTAAATACATCCACGCTGTCAAATGTGTATGAAGAAATTCATCGCATGGTGCAGGAAAATGAAGAGGAAGACGTTCCAAAGCTGGATTCTAAGGATATTGAGCAAGTCTTAAAAGTAAGTGGAATTGAAGATGTTGATACTGGTAAGGTAGAAGCTGCTTTCCAAAAAATCATTGATGATGATAAGTACGAAATGAAAGCCAGCAGCATCCTGCCAAAATTCACATCCAAATCCATTAAAATCAACACAAAAATAGCAAATATCTCGATTAGCCCAGCAGATCTACGCTACGTTAAACAGGTCCAACTAAACAATAAACGCTATCTCATGATTGAAGTCGAAGAAGACACCGTCATCGAAGGCTTCACGATGATCCCAGAAGCTTTCGGGAATGAAGGATAAGGTGCCTGCTGCCGCTTGCTCGTTATTTGTCGAATTACTGAACACAAAAGGAGGCTGGGACAGAAGTGCCTGGCACCTTATCGTAACGACTATATGTACGCACTGATTTATCTAGTGCACACAATAGATTGTAACGGAGGGTGCCTGGCTCTTTGTTTTGTCCCAGCCTCTTTCGTTTTATCCTTCTAATTTGACCTTGTTGTTTTTGTTTATATGCCTATTTAAATAAATTCAGAAACAATTCCCAAAATCCTTTTTCTTTCTCAGGAGCTGCCGTTTTTGTTTCTTTCTCATCCTCTTCAATACTCTCCGTCTTTATCACAAATTGAACGGATGAGGTTTTCTCATTTTTAGAGGAGGTGAAGGAAACTGGTTCGAAATCTGATTTATCATACTCCTTAATCATCTCGTTAATTTCCTCTTGCATTTGTTCTGGTAAGTTTTGTGTTTCTTCATGTAATTCTTCCGTTCCGTCGTGTAGCTCGCTGACTCCATCTTCTAGTTCACCTGTTCCACCCGAAAGCTCAACGATTCCAGAGTGTATTTTATTATAAGAAGTAGAAAGCTCACCAACACCATTTGCATAGGTCACTAATCCTGAGTGAAAGTCTTCGTAGCTTTTTGCAAGTGTGCTTAAGCCCGCTTGTAGCTCACTCAATCCACTCATGTCCGTTTCCTCAAGTGATGCAGATAGCTCTTTTGATAGTTCAGTCAGCTGATTGGCCATCTCCGTAACCGATTGACTTACTTGAGTTAACCCAGGCTCGACTGCTGCGAAAGCTTCTTTTACCTCCGCATACGTACCTTTCACCTTCTGCGCAGCTTCATGGGATGTAACAAGAGAATCTATAACCTTAGCATCTGCACCACTTTCATACAGTGCCTTGATTTGTTCTTGAGTGATTTCGTTAGCTGGAATTTGGATAATTGCTCCGTCTAGAATCTGATACGCTTGTGAGTAGTTCTTTTGCAATTGTGCTACTCCTTTTACCGTCTCAGTAAGCCCCTTCGCGATTAAAGTCAGACCCTCTGGCAATTCTGTTAAGCTTGAAAGGTCTGTTTCACTGTTTTGACTTGCTAGTGATTGAGTAATTTCATTTAGCGCATCCTTAATTGAAACGGAACCGTTCGTTAGACCAGAGGATGAACCTGCTATTTCGTTTATTCCACTTTTATATTTCTTAGAACCGTCAGCCATTGATACCGTGCCTTTCGTTAATTCAGCGGTACCTTCCTCAAGATCTGCGACACCGTCGTTTAACTCTGCGATAGCGTCTGACAGCTCTCCCATATCATCGGTCATGCTATCCATTTCAGATGTATCAATCGGAAGGGTCGATGGGACGGCAGCAATTTCAACACCTTGAAATTCAAAGTCTTCAACATTCGCACCCACTGTTAGCCTTTTCTCTTCACCAGGCATAACGGTAAAGGTTATCTGCTTGTTTTTCCCTGCGTTAGCAATCATTCCGTCTGGTGCATCAATGTTCTCATACGTATTCGCTAGTAAGAGTGAAACCTGCAATAAGTAATTGTCGTAAAAGACGGTTTCACCCTTTTCATTTTTGGCTACATCGATATCAATCTGAACATCACCATTTACCCCAGCTAGCTTTGCAGGGTCAACTTTTTTGCCATCAAGCAAGTAGGTTACTGAAACATTCCATGGTAACTCCGTCTCTTCGTCCATGTTTCCCTGGTAATAAAACTTTCCTTCTGGGACGTCCAATTGCAGGCTATCACCCTCTTGGTTTATGTCTGAAAGGTCTGTTAGATTTTTCACATCTGTGTACTTTCCATAATCAAGAATTTCCCCAGCCGACTTTACCTCTAAAGTATTTACGACATAGATGTGGTCTAGCTCTCCACTTGCCGTTAAGGTTGCATAAACCACTTCATCCTTTGACGTTACGTTGCCTTCTGATGCAGCATGTGCTGAAGGACTGAGAAAGGAAGGTAAGACGACCATCGTAGCAAGCGCTGTGTAACAAAGTTTTTTCCTCATCATCATTTCTCCTCATAAAAAGTAGATTTAATGGTTGTTTTTTTAATCAATTTATCAAATACGAGCAACATGGCAGGCAGAACAATGAGCACCATAATAAACGCTAGGAGCGCCCCTCTTCCAAGCAACAAGCCGATAGATGCAACAATTGGGTTGGAGGATGTAATCCAAAGGATAAACCCAACTCCTGATAAAATCGCTGCTGAAATCGAGATCGAGAAGGTTTTCTCATCCAACGTTTTCACAATGGCTTTTCGCGCAGGCATTTCTTTTCGATAATGATAAAATGCTTCTGTAAATAAAATGCCGTAGTCGACTGTGGCCGCAAGCTGAACCGTACTAATAATTAAGTATCCTACAAACACGAGAGAGGTATTTGTAAAGTATGGAATCGATAAATTAATCCATACCGCAGCTTGAATCGTAATAAGCAAGACGATAGGAATAGAGATCGACTTAAAGCTAAGCAGTAACACAATGGCAATGGTAACCACCGTTAAGACATTGACGACTACATTATCCTTTGTGACCGTATTTTTTATATCGTATAGCGTTACACTTTCCCCTAATGCAAGTGCCTCATCACCATAATAGGAGGCTGCAGCGTCTTCTACTTTTTTCACAATGGCAAAAGGAAGCTCTCCTTCTGTCCCTTGATTTGTATTGATAATTATTCGGCTATAGTTATCTGAATAAAATTCACTTGTAATCGATTCGTCTAAGTACTCAGGTGGAATTTCAGCCCCGACCTGGTTTACATAGGCCATCACACCTGTTACATAGTCAAGCTGTTCTAACTCACCCACAAGCTCTGCTTCTTTAGCAGGGTCCCCTTTAGGAACAATTAACACAATAGGCGTCGTTTCGCCAAACGCTTCGTTAATGATTTTCACATCATGACCAACTCTAGTTGTTTCCGGCTGAGTACCTGTGCCATAAATGAAGGAAGTATTACTTTGCGCTAAAAATCCTGGAACCAAGATAGCAAATACCACGATCAGTGCAGGGACTTTTAGCTTCATCACTATGGAACCGATTCCCTCAAAGCTTGGTACAAAGTTTTTATGCTTCGTTTTATCCATCCATTTATAAAAATAAAGGGTTAACGCTGGTAAAAAGACCATTACGCTGATAAAGCTTAAGACGATCCCTTTTACTAGATTCACACCTAAATCCGCCCCAATTTCAAACTGCATAAACGTTAAGGCGATAAATCCGAAAAACGTCGTCGCTGCACTTGCTGTAATCGCTGGGAACGATTTCTTCATCGCAAGCTGCATGGCTTCTTCTGGACTATTCGTTGTTTTTCTATAATCTGAGAAGCTGTGCAGCAAAAACACTGCGTAATCTAACGAAACAGCCAGCTGTAAAATAGGTGCTACCGACTGAGTCACAAACGAAACCTCTCCAATAAAGATGTTCGTTCCTAAATTAATGAGAACAGAAACACCAATAGCCGTAAGGAAAAACAACGGTTCAATCCAAGATGTAGTTGAAATCACTAAAATGAAAATAATGAGTGGAACTAAAAGCATCGCAGCATACAAAGACTCCTGACCAGCCATTTTTTGCGAGCTCGCTGTGTTCATTGCTTCACCCGCAATTGCCCCTTCTTCTCCTATAAGCTCATAAATCTCATCGGTGATTTTCACTTCATCCCCAGTTCGTACACTGATGGAAAATAACGCTTGCTCATCTTTATAATAATTTTCGACCATTTCAGAATCTGCCATCTCCAAAGGCGTCTTCAGGTCCACCATATCATCGAGCCAAAGCACCTCTGATACTCCATCAATCTGTTCTAGCTTTTGTTTATAAGCCAGTGCCTCTTGAATCGTGACATCCTTTACCATGACCCTGGTATCTGGAACATCACCGGTAAACTCTTCTTCCATGATGTCCATCGCACGTGTTGATTGCGCATCCTCCGGCAAATAGTCCACCATATTGTAATTAACTGAAACAAAAAACTGTGCCACAATAGATAGCACCGTTGCAATAACAAAAATCAGTAGAACAGCTTTTTTATGTTTAATAACTTTTGAGGCAATGCTATTCATGTTCGACCCTCGCTTTGGTAGGTTTTATGACGTTGCCCGGCGAATAGTGTAGTTGACGTTGCATCAATCATAATTATTTTTCTCCCTCACTTGTATGTATCCGATTTTCTCCTTTATCATTATAATAAACACCGTGTTGGATATTCAACAAACAGTTGTGTTTCTAATGTTCTCTATCCAACATAACACATACTTGTGTTGGATAACGGAAAATTCATTCATAATGAAAGGGTTTTATCAAATGAGCTCAAAAATGGACCGCAGAAAAAAATATACGCAAATGGTTTTAAAAGAAAGCTTACTTTCTCTATTAAAGGAAAAACCAATCTCAAACATTACCATTAAAGAAATCTGTGAGCACGCAGACATCAATCGTTCCACCTATTATGCCCACTATTCAAGTCAGTACGACCTGCTTAATACAATTGAAGAGGAGTTTATCAATGATTTGGTTAACACACTCAGTCAATATAATTTCAGCAAGGAAGCTGAGTCCTTTCAAATGACTGAAAAGCTATTTGACAATATTGCAAAGAATCATGAAATATGCCAAATTCTTCTCAGCGAAAATACGGACAGCCACTTTCATAAAAAGGGAATGGCGATTGCCCAGCAGTTCATCTTTACTAACCTGAACAACGAAAACAAGCTGGATCAAGAAACTTACGAATACATCAATCTCTTCTTAGTTTCTGGCACCATTCATGTTATCAAGCAGTGGCTAGAGAATGGGCAAAACAAAACGTCGAGGGAGCTGGCTGAGGTTTTACATGCGTTTATCAATAGGGGATTAAAAAGCATGATTTAAGAGGGAGCTCGGAAGGAAAGATGAGTTCATTAAGGTCATTGAGTACAAGATAAACATGGAAACCTTTATGCATAAGAAGGTTTCCACACTATATAAGGTGAAGGGGTAAGCTATTCGTTTCTTTCTTCTACTTTACTTAAAGCAGCTTTTATTGCATCATCAACTTTTACATCCTTACTCCTATCATGTTCATACACATAGAAAATAAATATATTGTCAATTTTATAGACATTATAGGAAACAAGATTCATTGTGGCTGTTTTATGATGGAAGTCTTCTAAACCTTTTTCTCTTTCTTCCACTGAATGATAGATATAAACGGATAACAACTTTCCTTCTAGTTCATAAGAAGAAGGATAGACTCCATTTAGTTTCATTTGAAAAATTCGATTATTGTTCAAGTTTTCATTTTCTTCCATATCTAATTGTTGATCTTCAAAGGAAGATACAACTTCATCCAATGTAATCACATCAAGATGTGCTGATTGGCAAGATGTTAATAGAAAAACTGTTAATACTAGAAAGAGAGTTATCTTTTTCAACTTATCACCTCCTACTTTATTAGACGTAGGATTCGAAAGTAGGTTTCCTCTTCCCTCACTTGTTTCCACTACAAGGTTACTTAGGCTTGATAAAAATAAAAATCCGAACGATCTTGGAACTCTAGTAGAGAGGCATATATTGTTCATAATTAATTACTACATTTGCGTCCAAAGATACCTCCTATTGATTTAATTTATAAATATGTAACAAATCATCTTTAGACTTAATTAATGCGGTATCACTGTCTTGTAAAGAAAAACTAAAAATAATAGTCCCATCTTGCTGATAATAAACTCTGTCGGTGTAACCCAATTCAAGAAATTTTCTAGGATTTGCTTTTATTTTATCCTTAAAATCAGTTGAGTAGGTCTCTAGTGAAATTCCTGTATTTTGTAGATTGCTCTCGTGTAAAAAGGATATAAAATCATATAATTCAGTTAGTTTCTTAGCTGAATCTACATTTTTTTCAATATCGACAATTTGAATATAAGGAAAAATCTGATCATTATACTCTTTCAGCGCGTAAGATAATTTTTGTTCCTGTTTATCAATGATTTCTTGATTTAGTAAGTCTTTTTTTACAGAAAATGAAAACTCATACCACACGTCGTTATTAAAAATGGTTTTCATTTGATTCTGAACAAGTTCATCAGCCTCTCTTTTCCACTTATTCGCCAAATAGTTTTCTGTCAATTCCATCTCACTCTCAACAGCAGCACTCACACTGAAAATCAACTCTTCTTCATCAGAGGGAAACATCTCTGCAGAAACTAAAATGGGACCGCCCAAATACTTTGCTCCCTTGGAAATCTTTTTAATTTCAAAGGACCTTTCATATTTTGTCTGCAGATGGTTTTTGAAATAGCTTTCATAATTATCAAGAACTTTTTGTTCCTCCTTGCTTCCTGTGCATCCACTTAGAATGAATATTCCAATGAGTCCTAACAGTAGTTTCATCTTTCTAATCAGATCTCACCCCTTCCTGGAAAAAATTACTCGTACCAAACGTTAATACTTTCAACTAGATGTTTCTTTATCGGATCTATAAAGAAATCCAAGATTCTTCTTTTTTCCGGTCTTAATGTCTACACTGGCCACTGGCGTCATTCCTGGCATAAAAGTCAAGCAGATGCTGAAATAACCATGAACTTAGAATTACATCGATTTTATTACCTGTATGATTGAATATGTAATTCCAGATAATGTTAGTAATAAACTCAAAATATGTCACAACCATTAAAGCAACAGCCAGCACACTTAACGTACTGTATCCATTATGCGCGAGAACTTTATCAAGTAAGACTTGTACCATGAGAGGTGTGAAAATAGAAATAAATTTAGAAGCTGTTTCCCCATTCAGTTTTTCTTACACTCTTAAACTAGAAGGATGGGGATTCACCTCAGTTTCTTTTTAACCTATTCTTTCTTTTCCTCTTTTCAAAGTATCCACTTTATTTCTAAGGGCTTTTCCAGATTCTTTTTCATTTCGATAAGCTATAACTTTTTGCGTGACTTCCTCTGAATTATGTTTTTTTGTAAGTAGCTTTACGAAGGCATCCTCAACTTTATAACATATAGATTTGTAGGCTCCCATTCTTACTTCCCCCTATCCAACCATTTTCTTTGCTACATAAAAACGACGAGCTAACCAGCCAAGTACAACAATACCGACTCCTCCAGCAGTTGTTGCTCGATCTTCTTTTTTCTCAATTTCATATTCTTTATAGCCTTCTTCATAGTACTGTTTATAGATCACTTCAGATTTTAGATACGCATCAGGTATAGTGTATTTTTCTCCCCCATACCCTAGTTCATAACCAGCTTTCTTTATCTCTTCAACTTCGTTGTTAGAATTGAAGCCCTCTTTATACCAACCTATATATTTCTCATTCGAATAATCAGGAGCTTGATATTCAAGCAGTGTGAATGCTGCATGATATCCCTCTTGTTTGTATTTATCCATTAATTCTGTTTGCCCTTTTTCATACCCCACTTGGTAAGCAGTACGATAAATGTCCTTTATATCCTTTACATCACTAATCTTATCTTCAAAACCCTCTTTATAGCCTTTTTCTTCGTATTCTTTCTTTTTTGCATCATCTCTGACTGCTACACCTTTATTAAACCCTTCTTCAAATGCATTACTAAGCTGATCATTTTTTTGATATTCTTTAGGAACTTCAAGAATATCCTGCTTAGTTCCTAATTCCTTTCCAGCTTCAATTGCCATGGTTTTTTCTGATTCAAACTTTTTAATTCCTGACTCATATCCCTCTTGGTAACTTGTTCTAAAAGCATCAACATAGGCTTCCGTTCCATTACTAGTAGGGTTCTCTTCTTTACCATTTGAACCATCGTTTAAACCCGCTGTATATCCATCCCTTTCACCATTCACAAGATCCTTCTCAGCTTGTATTTTGGCAAGCTGTGCATCGCTTCCGTTAATCTTAGAAGTGTCATATCCATTAGGAGCTTCACATGGGATTCCATCATCAACAGTATTTCCCCATCCATCAAGTCTTTCGGGGTCATTTGTCTTGCTATAACCTTTCTCATTCCAATATTCTATAACCTCTTCATAGCTTGCGAAATCTGAGCAATCCTTATCTGTTGATGCACTTGTAGATTCAGGAGAACTTGTCTCTGAAGATCCACTGGTGGTTTCCCCTCCTCCATTGTGATAATGATAGCCAGTACATAATCCTTTCACTTGTGACTTTTCACTACAATTGTGACCACCTGAACCGTCTGTACGTCCAGAATGTGCATATACAGAACTTCCAAAAAGTATTGAAAAGACTATAGTTATAACAGCAACTTTTTGTATCATACATATTCCCTCCCTATTAACTTGTATCTATGAAACGATATCTCTACTTAATTTACAAAAATATCAATTTTTTTACAATACGTTTACAGCGTAAAAATAAAATATAAACGGTTTCTATATTTGTAATACTACGCTAGAAAAATGGCTTGTTTTGCTTATACTTACTATTTTCAAATAAATCCTATCCTGTTGCATAATGAGTCGCTATTATAACGCCAAAAAGCTCGGGAAATCTCCCAAGCTTTTGTATCATTCATAGTGGATAAGACTCCACAGAATCATCCCTAAATCTATATATCGGCTCTTTCGATATGATCTCCATCTTTTTACACACCATTTATTCCTGTTCTACAAACGGTAACTTAATAATAAAGGTCGTTCCCTCTCCTTCAACAGAGGAGAACTCCATTGTTCCATTATGCTGCTCAATAATTCGGTAGCACACCATTATTCCTAGTCCAGTTCCTTTTTCCTTTGTCGAGTAAAAAGGTTCTCCTAGTTTGTGTTGAATATGTTTTGGAATTCCTACCCCATTGTCTTCAATCTTAATCGCGATCAACTTATTTCGGAGGCCTGCTGTTATAGTTACTGTACCAGAGCCTTCTATGGCTTCAATTCCATTTTTAATAAGGTTGATTAAGACCTGTTTAATTTGCTCTTCATTACAGTAAATAAACAGTTCTTTCTCTACACATTTAAAATCAATGGAGACACCTTTCATATTTGCCTGTGAATTCATAAACGTGCAGACATTTTGAAGGAGCATTCCCACATTAGCTTTAGATTTTTTCTCTGATACAGGTTTTCCTAAAACTAAAAGCTCGCTAGCTATCGTCTCAATTCGGTCAAGCTCGCTGTCAAGAATTGTGTATATATCAAGCTTTGTAAATCCTTCTTTCGCTAGCTGTAAAAAGCCCTTTATCGCTGTTAAAGGGTTTCGAATTTCATGAGCGATACTTGCAGCCAGCTCCCCAGCAATTCCTAGCTTTTCATTCCGAATCGATAATCGTTCATTTTCTTTTCGTTCACTTAAATCTCTTATTATGGTAATCTCTGTTTCATTTAAGTGATAGTCCTCGAAAATAAAAGGAAACGTGACTAGCTCAACATCTATCGTTGTGTGATCTGCTTTTACTAACTTCACCTCGGTTGGGACCATTTTCTCTCGGTTTTGAAGTGCCACTATTCTCTCCTTCAATAGATCGTGACTAGACTGGTCTGTAATGTCCCATATCGTTTGTCCAGTTATTTCAATGAACTCACTTTCCAATAGCTTCAGGCCCGCCTTATTCACATGGACAATGATACCCTTTGATGTAATAAAAACAGAATCAGGCATCTCTTCAATAAACGCCGTATAGAGCTGTTGCAAATCTTTAAATTTTTCAATAGAGCTTTCGATACTCTCCTCCATTGCAATAGAAGGTGAGAGCTTCTCTTTTTTATAAAAGCCTGAAACGGCTAACTCTGTATCAGACATAATATATTGATGATGCTTCATTATTTCCATATGTACTGTAGCTGGAAGCTCCATCCCATCATAAGCACAAACCGTTAAGCACTTTACTTTGTCTATAAATTCATCTGCAGCCCCCTCATAAAGACGAAGCTTTTCATCTAAGCAGCTTTGCCCTGGATACCACTTCACACTTCCCCATGCGCGAATCGGCGTACCATTTTTCACAAATGGCTCTAACAAATTCGAAAAGTTCAGTAACACTGGTTCTATGTCTAATGGTTTCTCTGTTTGATAGAATTCGTTCTGCTCAGTAAAAACTAAGGAATCTATTTGTTCCTGAGTAAACCCCTTATCAAATAGCCTTTGTAATATGATCTTAAATACGCCTCTGTCATCAATGAACACGACGGCTTGTCCTAGTGTCAATCCACTTGCAATAAAAGAGGTCGCATTATCTATGTATTTCTCAGGATCTGATGAAACATATAAAATATGAGTGCCACTTGCTATATTAATATTCTTTGTAAAAGCTACCTGGGGGTTTACTGTATTGTCAGGAGTTAATATGGTCAAAAATATTCCCACTCTCTTAATGGATAATTACCTATATTATACCATGCAAACGGTTGATTTAAATCTACCACGTTATAGAAATTTTCTGTCATTATTAGATAATCAGTTTGTCCTTTCCTCTCATTAACCTTAAAGACCCTAACTTAGTTCAATGAAATTACATGCTACATCCTTAACCATAGGATAAAAAATACGGTAGACCTACTTATTAGGTATCATAGATTTCCAAATACCAAAACAAAAGGTTTACCGTACTAGACATCACTCTTCATTTAAGGTTTCATATACGTGGCAAATTCAACAAAGAATATCACAATAAAACAGATCAGCATAAATAGGTATAACGCAATCGCCCACCATGTGAAGGTTTTTTTATAGTTAATTCTCGTAAAGCTAAGGAACGCTGAGATAATCCCTACGAAGGGGATGATTTGAAGAAATAGATTTGAGAACACATCGAATCCGTCTAAGGTCATTAAGAAGAGATTGAAATAGGCCAATGTTAAGATAGCGCAGACGAAGGATACAATGCCAAATCTTGTTTCCCTATACTTTGGTTCTTTTCTTTTCACATTTAACCATTTTACCAATTCCATAATCGTACCTCCCCGATATAGATGGTTCGAACGGCAGGATTATCCTTTAACTTGAGAATTTCTTTAGTTGGACCTGTCATTACTCCGCCATATGAATGCAACCCATTCTCTTCAATATAGGAAATTCGATGGTCAAGATCTAGCCATTTGGCATGAGCAATATCAATTGCTTGCTGCTCGTATTTTTGCAAAAAGTAGAGACTTTCCATAAATTGTTCCTCATTGGGTTCTCTACTATTATATGGAGACCATCCATCTGGATCTGGCTGGGCTGGATAACCAATTGGCGTCAGAAATCCTCCCTCTAGACTCTCCCCCTTTGCTTCAAGCCCTGTATCAATAGCATACCAACGCCATTCTACATCTACCTCATCCGTTACTTTTTCAACATCTTCTGTTTTCATTAGTTCATTTAATGACACGTACACTTCCGCCACCGTTCCCTCTGGTAATTTCTCTAATGTCTTCCAATTATTTAATTCTGGATTATCCCTTATGGCTTTTGGGTGATACAGCTTCTTCGTATCATGAAAAGGGATTTCTTTTGGTGGATTTTCCGTTAGATAATTCCGTTTAGGAAACTCAGCCTCACTGAACCGATATTCTACATCCCAATCTCCAAGCTTACTATCACTCTTCCCGATCCTTTTATATAAGTCCATATAGACGTTAAACGTAAATAAACCAAATTCTCGTT
The DNA here is from genome assembly GCF_001889165.1 of Bacillus weihaiensis. Classification (GTDB taxonomy): domain Bacteria; phylum Bacillota; class Bacilli; order Bacillales; family Bacillaceae; genus Metabacillus; species Metabacillus weihaiensis. The sequence continues at coordinate 3,893,879 of NZ_CP016020.1, forward strand.
CGATTTCCATTTCCTCTAAACTTACATTTGGTTCGGTCACATACACGGTTTGTATGGCCACTTGAATAAGATCCTCCGCTTTCTGATTGAAACCATAATACACATAACTAACCACTGTCATAAATGGATAAATTAGTAACAGTATCATGATTACATAAGCAGCTAAAGAAAATCTTGCATTTCTTATACTACGTTTAATCAGCTTATTTACTTTCTCAGGTGGTAACGTATTCAGCTGTTGGGACGTTTCACCTTCCTGTTCCTCAAGACGAAACTCTTCCGAAATCACTTCTTGATACGCTTCATACCTTTCCAGATCCTTCTCAACCTCCGATGCTTCACTCTCCGAAAGATTCCCTGCATAATAATCCTTTAACTTTCGCTTCCATTCTTCGCTCATTCCAAAACACTTCCCTTCTTATAAAGCTGCCGTAGTTTTCCTCTTCCTCGAAAGATATGGGTTTTTAACGTATTTTCATTTAATAAAAGCTTGGAAGCTGCTTCTTTATAAGAATAGCCTTGAATATCACATAACAAAATGGCCTCTCTTTGAATAGGCTTTAACTGCTTCAACATGTCGTATAACTCTTCCTTCTCGAATTCCTTATGAGCTAATTCTTCCGTCCTCTCTCCAGCAGGTAGAAAAGAGAAATAATCAGGTTCTTCTAAATGAATTCTTTTGCTCCTCCTCATATAATCAATAAAAGTATGGTAGGCAATCTTTAACAACCAAGGTTTCATTGATTCTGGCGGACTCTTTTCTATCGCCGTATATGCCTTTATAAACGTATCCTGTGTCAGATCCTCAGCAAGGCTTTCATCCTTACAAAGAGAGAGAAGATACCGATAGACATCATGAATATAAAGTTTGTATAGCTGTTGAATATCCATCGTTCTCCCCCTTTCCCTTACATAACGGTTAACCTGGAAGTAAAGTTTCAGGTTTGGGTAGATTTTGTAAAAAAATCTTTTTCTTTTGTATTACTTGAAGCCTTTTACAATAGTATAAAGATTTTCACTCATTTATTGACCAAAAAAAAGAGTTTGGATGGACCAAACCCTTTGTTTTTCTATAGAATATCGTGGATAGTTTTATTAAATACTTTTTTATCACTAAAACCTGATGATGTTCAGCTCACCTTTACAAAATATCGATCATTTCACACATTAGCTTTTGATAAGAAGAATTATCTACACAGGTGAAGATTTCTTACAAGTAACAAATTATTCGCAAATAACCTTTATTCAGAAGACGGGTGTTAGAGACTTATTATGTTCCAATACACTCAATATATTCTCAGATGAAAGCTTCGCCATTTCATTCCTTGTCTCGACCGTAGCATTACCAATATGAGGAGTAATCACAACATTTTGCATATGTTTTAATTCCTCAGTAATTTGTGGTTCAAATTCAAATACATCAAGTGCCGCCCCTGCAATTTCGTTTGCTCCAATTGATCGATAACTTCATAGTCAAAATGACGAAATTCGTTTTTTAGAAGTTCACACCACTGTTCTACAGTCCACGATTTTCCTGAACCAACATGATATATACTATAATTTAACTGACTATTTAGTAGTAAAAGTAAAAGTACGTTTGCAACATCTCTACTATATACCCAATCTCTCAATCCAGAGCCAGACACATATGCCCCGACTCATTTTAGGCAATCACTATTGTTGTTTTTCAACGGATATTCTTCCTCAATTTCACTTTATAACGAACATCTTTTGAAGGAAAAAAAAGAACCAAACCTAGTAATAAAGGGTTTGGCTCTTTTAAAATGGTTAGTTCTTAACTATAAGATTTTTGGTGGTTAATACAATGATAATTGCAAAACTTAATATTCCCACTGAACTTACTATTCCTATAAGAATCCAACCATATGAAATTCCCATAGTAAGGAGAATTAGACAGCCTAATATTGATCCAAAGCTTATTGCAGTACCTGCCCAAATAAAGATTTCCTTTGATAAGTGGGTTAGTATTCTTTTTCTAGTCCAACCAATAATATGGTACATGGTCAGTTCTGTTTTTCTATAGGAGATTAAGGCATTTATACATTCGCTCAATCCTAAAAAGGATAGAAGGAGAGTGGAAATAAAAATTGATAGGTGTATCCAAATCGTTTCATCCACTGTGAATTGACCAAGTGTTGTTTCTTTTGCCTTGTCTATTGAGTGACCAAGGTTAGATAATTGAATTACAATGACTATAGTTGATATAAACAAAACTAACATAGTAGGTAGGATAATACTTTTGTAATGAAAAATTGAAGGTAGTCTTTTGTAGGAGTTTACCCTTGGCATTTTCTTACTATTGTTTGTAAATATAAAACTCGTGAGAGCTATAGCTATAATTAAAATTGAAGTAGCTATAAGATATGCACTTATATCTAACTTTAGAAAAACTATAAAGGGGATACTTAGGATATAACCCGCAATTAAAAGTAGGTATTGCTCAAAGCAATTACGTAGTATAATCCGTTTTCGTTGCCAACCGATAATAGATAATAATTCATTTTCTTTCTCTAAAATACTCTTTTCAAATGTCAAACGCCCCACAAACCAAACGAAACTAAAAGTAGCAAATAAGATAGTTGTTATAAGAGAAAGGTCATTCCAACTCTTATCTAATTCTTGGGCAACACCTAAAGTAGTCCAGGGTTCTTCTACTGTTCCAATTCCCTCAACATCTAAGGACATTTTTTTAAAGGATGAACCAGCAACAATATCTACTTCATAGCCTGATTTGAGCAAAGTAGTAGCAACTATTTCAATTTTCTCTTGAGAAACAGCATTATATTTCTCAATATTTGCCACTCGAACTCTTACTGCATCTATGGGCTTTTTCCCCTTAAGAATTTCTGCAGATTCAAGAGTAGTTAAGCCACTTGCTGGTGTGGGTATAAAGCTTCCTGGTAGGATGGTAGACTTAATAATTTCACCTTTTTTAGTTATGGTATCAGTAGTTGTGTAAATACCTAGTGGACTAGAAGTTAATTTGTTCGTTTCGCTTTTAGGAGAAAATTCTCCAACTTGTTCAATTAAGAAGGGAACATCTTGGGATTGGTATGCACTTACTCCTTTTTTCTCAACTTTTTTATATAAAGGAGGACTCCCTTCTGTAAGAACATTGACCTTTAGGGAATTGTTAACTATTTCATAGTTGATTTTTGATGCTGTATAATAGGTAGATGTGTCCTGATCAGATAAGAATCTATCGGTCTTGCTTAGAACAAAATTTTCATCTAGTTTTACAGCCGTTCCTTCAAATGGTTTTTGAAATTTCGATAAATCAACTTTCATTTCCTTTGTTGATAAAGATTTTTTTTTCGACAATTCCTTGACGACCTTTTCAAATTTCTCTGGATTTTCGTATCCCATTATTAATGAATCCTTTTTAGATAGCCCTAATTTTTTTTGATATTCTTCTAATTCGGCATCGATAGTTTCTGTTTTCAAGGACATATATAAAGGAATATGTAGATCTTCTCTTTGTAAGACATTAATAACAGGAGGATTTCCTAAACTTTCTCTCAGTTGGTTAAATTCGATTGAATCAACTTCTTTATCTAAGTCAGAATAATCAATACCAGTAAGTTTCTCTTCACTCTCCGCGTCTATAGCTGCTAACAGGTAGTAGTTATGTGGCATTAAAACTGTCATAGAAACTCCACTTAAAAAACCATCCATATTAGTAGTTATGTATTGAATATTTCCAGGTTCAGAACCGTCAAAATATATTAATTCGCCTGGAGCATTTATAGGATATTCCCGCATCCCATCAGATGTGTAAAAATCCCAAGAAAACCTAGTTGGTTCTTTTAGTATTGGAAGTTCTATAGAGACTCTTTTACCACTAAAGTATCCGAGTGAGGCTACTGGTGCAGCTACCTCTATATCTGGATTCTTCTTTATTTCTTCCCAATCGGAAATGGAAATTCCGCCCTGACCATCACCAATATAATTTTCTTCTACCATACCTAATTCCTTTTCAGTATTAGTCCTGGAGGAGCTAGGTCGAACTAATAGATCGTATGAGCCTCTACCATGTTCTGCAATAGAATTTTCTACAACTAACTCTATTTCTTGTGTATGTTGAAATCCAAGTGGTATAAGTATATATAATCCGATGAAGGTCAACAGAATAGTGAGTGACACCCACTTTCGATTAACTATACGATTCCATGCAAACCGCATCATATAGTTCCCTCATTTGTCTCTAAATTTCCAAGATATAATTTGTAAGTTATATCACCATATTGAGCAACTTCTTCATCGTGAGTAACCATTATTATGGTTTGACCTTTATTTTTAAACTCTTTTAATAGTTCGATAATTATATTTCTATTATCTATATCTAAATTCCCTGTTGGCTCATCGCAAATAAGTACTTTTGGGTTAGCGATTAATGCTCGTGCTATTGCGACTCTTTGCTTTTCCCCCCCAGATAATCCTTCTGGTAATCGATTAAATAAGTCTTCTTTCATTCCTACTGTATCTAACAGTCTTTTTGCTCTGAGATATAGGGCAGTTTTTGGTTCATCATAAATTAAAGGTAAAGCTACATTATCTAGGACTGAGTAATGAGGTAGTAGCTTAAAGTCCTGAAATATGAATCCAATATTAAGTCTTCTATATTCACTTCTTATCTCTTCTTTTAGATTATAAAGATTTATTCCTTCATAAATAATTTCACCACTGTCGGGTTTTAAAAGACCTGATACACAATTTAAAAAAGTTGACTTTCCAGTGCCAGAAGGCCCTATTATGGTACACCATTGTCCCTCTTCAATAATTAATGACATATCACTTAAGATTTCCTTACTTTCAAAGTTACAAGAGTAGGATTTTCTTAAATTTTTTATCTCAATCATGATGTCTCCTCCTATATAAACGTATAAAACAAATAAACGAAGGCTGGGACAAAACAAAGAGCCAGGCACCCCCCGATACAATCTATTGTGTGCACTAGATAAATCAGTGCGTACATATAGTCGTTACGATAAGGTGCCAGGCACTTCTGTCCCAGCCTCAGAGACGAAGCGGTAATTATTGTAATTTAAGCGTTACACTTCCATATGCTGTATCAGATCCACCTAAAGGTGAAACTCTTAATGTATTATTCCAAGTTTTCGTACTTAAAACTCCCAAGCTATAGCTGGTAGTAACACTAGCAGAATAGTAATTAGCAGATGAATCACTAAACTTAGTAGTAATACCGTCATAGTAACTAACATTGTATAGATTACCTGATCCCCCACCCCAAGATAAACTCTTGGAAACATTTGCTGACGACGCTGGTAAAGTCCTATAAGCTGGGCTAATTCCTGCTTCTACAACTGGTCCTGCAGACGCACTTGTTAATACCCAACTGACATTTTTTACTAGAATAACATATAATGTAATTTTTTGTAAACTATGTTTTTAGAATATATTAAATATTCTTTGTTGACTGACTTAGGTTTCAAAACGAATTCACATACTCGGATGGTCTATGTTTACCTCTTAGAAATCTTACAATCTCATTCGTTTTACGAAACCGTTACTACACCATCAAAATCATATATTCAGTATGGTGATAATCCGTTGGAGCATCCGATCGGCTCGAAAGATAAAGGTCACTTTATTATAGACTGCAAAACGGATGTGAGCGGACTAGATAACGAAGAGTTAGCACGTCTTTTGATAAACGTGAACGATTACTCGACCAATGCTTTCATCCAACAGATTCGCCGTAGCCTAAATATCTTAGAACGTCCCCTCGTAACCGCTAGAGGTGAAGGGAAAAGTTATATTTACGCGAATAACAACCCAAAATACGCTCATTATGCTTTAACCAGCTTAAGAACGTACTACAACTTCTGTAAGCCGATTAAATACTCAGGCAACGAGGAATTAACCCCAGCACAACGAATAGAATTAACCGAAAAGGTGTTTGAGTTAGAGGATATTATTTATTTGAGATAATGACTTAGGATTAGCATTGCTACAAGCAGTGCTATTTTTTGACTAGAAAAGAAAACATCAATTTTAATTAGGTTTTTTACAATTTATGTTAAAATTATAAACATACAGGCAATTCTACTTCAGCAAAAGGATAGTTTAATGGAATAAGCGTAAGCGTTTTTAAAAATAAATAAAAGATTAGGGGGATTTGAATGAAAGCAGTATTACAAACAGAGTTTGGTGATTCTGGCGTACTCAAATATACAGATGTTGAGATACCGAAGATAGGTAAAAAAGAAGTCTTAATTAAAGTTGCATATACGAGTGTGAATTATGCAGATATAAAAAAACGTACAGGAAATAAAGGGAAAGGTAATTTTCCTTTAATCCTTGGATTAGATGTTGCAGGAACAATTGAAGAGGTTTCCGCTGACTCAAGTTTTTCTAAGGGAGACCGTGTAATAGCTTTCCCAAAAGGTGGTACGTATGCAGAATTTGGAGTTGCGAATGAACAACTAGTTTTTAAGATTCCAGATAACTTATCATTTGAACAGGCGGCGGCAATGCCAACTGTATCCATTTTAAGCTATATACTTTTTTATGAAATTGGACAAGTGAAGAAAGCAGATACCATTGTTATCCACAGTGCAGCTGGTGGTGTGGGCTCGATGCTCGTCCAATTAGCAAAATTAGCAGGAGTTCAAAAGGTTATCGGAACCGTTGGAAATCTAAAAAAAGAGAATTATGTAAAAAGACTGGGTGTTGATGTGGTTTGTACTTACGAAACATTTGCAGAGGAAGTTTTAAAACAAACAAATAACTTAGGTGCTAATGTTATCTTTGATTCTGTTGCTGGCGAAGTTACAAGTCGGAGTTTAGAATGTTTAGCATTATATGGCACACTCGTGCAATTTGGCAATAGCAGTGGCAAAGCTGGTACGTTAAAAACAAGCGATGTTCATAGTAGTTGTAGGAATGTAAAAGGTTTTAGCTTAGGAACAACAAGAAAACACGATCCAGCACGACTAGCACCTGTCGCTGAAAAAGTTTTGGAACTATTTGCCACAAATAAAATTACACTTCCAATCGAACGAATTTTCGATTTAAGTGATGCAGTACAAGCTCATAGATTAATTGAAAGCCGTAATTATGAAGGGAAAATTTTGATAAAGATCTAAAAACCTGTATCGAAATAAGGACATAAGAAAATAAAAAAACAAGAAAACGACCAGATTTCAATGTCTGATCGTTTTTGCTGTTATTTACATATCCAATTATACTGTTAATTCATCTGCTAAATTGTATGCGATTTATGATGTTTTTTTGCTTTTTGTACTCCAAAAGAGAACCCGTTAACTAAAAAGTAGGCTTTTTTATTTCTAAGCATTTTATGCTGCAGGCTTGAATAACTCGTTGCATTGACCAAAAGGGATTACTTAAGTTATGAGGACCTTTAAAAACCCATTTTCCTAATAATGAATTTGATAACTTGTTTTCCCTCCCTCACTTGTTATCCCTTGACTGTATTTATATAGAATTTTTTGCTATGATAAGTCCATTGTTAACTGGGAACTTGCAGAATACATATAAACTCTACCCCTTCTGAATGGAGGCTTTTTTTTGAATAGGATTGTAAATTTTTTTAAGAGGATCACTTACAAACAAATGATCTTGTATCTCGTAATAGGCATTTGTTTTGTTACATCCGTAGTGTTTGTCCATCATAATAGTTCATTTTACAACCGAACGATTGCCAAGGTCGTTACTACTCATATAGAGGATCAAACCGTAGTTACAGATTTACATAATAATGAGGATCAGATCTTTACTCAGACAATTGAAGCTGTAATTGAAAATGGCGAAGATAAGGGGAAGGTCATTCAATTAACGAATAAGTATTCCCTGTCTGGAGCTTATGACCAAGAATACCGTGTTGGAAACAAATTGTTTGTTTCTGTTGATCAACTGGCAAATGAAAATGGAGAAGTAACTGGAGACATTTTAGATGTAAAACGGGACAGTTACGTGCTACTTGTCGGTTGGCTTTTTATCTTCACTTTACTTCTTGTAGGAAAACGGCGGGGCTTCTTCTCTATGATCAGCTTAGCAGTCAATGCCACCCTCATGTATGTAGCATTAGATGTTTATGTAAACCATGATATAAATTTGTTATGGATATGTAGCCTACTCGTTATTTTATTTACGGTTATTTCTTTGCTCCTCCTCAACGGTTTAAATGAAATGACCTATGCCGCTATCACAGCGACACTACTCGGGATCTTTTTATCCTTATTTATTACATTTGTTGTGGTGAAGGCTACGTCTGGGAGTGGGTTAAGATATGAAGAGATGCAGTTTCTGACTCGCCATTATGAAGCTATTTTTATGGCAGGACTGTTCATCGGGTCATTAGGAGCTGTGATGGATATTGCCATTACAATATCCTCCTCCATCTTTGGGCTTTATGAGAAAAATCCCACTATACGTGCAAAGGACCTTACCAAATCAGGAATGGCTATTGGAAAAGATGTAATGGGAACCTTAACAAACATCTTGTTTTTTGTTTATGCAAGTGGTTCAATTCCCTCAATGATTTTGTATTTGAAAAATTCTTCTGCTCTAGGTTTTACAGTATCGATGAACATTTCGTTGGAGCTTGCTCGTGCCCTAGCAGGTGGAATTGGAATTGTATTAACCATCCCAATAGCTGTGTACACTTCTGTATTTTTCGTCAATCGAAAGAGGAATAGACTATGAATGTATTATTAATTTTGTCCGTTATATTGTTTATCTTGATGATCTTAATCGGTGGAAAAACGGGTGCATTATCCTTTATTTCATTGTTTTTTAATTTTGGCGTGCTTATGATGACGATCTTCTTCATGCTCGATCCTAATGTAAATCCGATCATCATCACCATGATTGCGTGTGCCGTGATTAGTTGCATTAATCTTTTCTTTATTGATGAAGTAAATAGAAAAACAGCAACAGCTTTTCTTTCTACGCTTATCACGATTGCCATTTTACTATTATTAATTGACATGGTGACAAAAATCACAATGATTCAAGGGTTTGGTGAAGAACAATCCGAGGAGCTTGCCCCATACTCCCTTTATATCGGTGTTGATTTTGTTAAAATTGGTGCATCGGTCATTATTATTAGCACGATCGGTGCCATTACGGAAGTGGCCATTTCCATCACATCATCCATGGGAGAAACATTGCATCATCATCCGACCATTAGCAGGAAGGATTTATTCTTATCGGGAATGAGAATAGGGAAGGATATTCTAGGGACAGACACCAACACGTTGTTTTTTGCCTTTTTTGGAGGCTATTTGGCCTTACTCATATGGTTTAAAGATTTAGACTATACGCTTGGAGAAATTATAAATTCTAAAATCTTTAGTTCAGAAATCATCACGATTTTTTGTGCCGGTATCGGTGTAGCTCTGATTATTCCCATCACCTCTTGGATTAATGCCTATTTTCCAGTGAGAGCAAGGAAAAACTGAATAGTACATTCCCTTCCTGGTCGTATTCTAATAGGAGGAAGGGAATGCACTTGTCACATTATGCCACGTGTGTGAGTAGGTAAGGTCGTACTCGATGTACGTAGTGTTCACGGTAAATCAATCTATTAGTAAGGTCCCACTGTGCTGATATTCACTAGACTCGTTAACAAAACGGGCGCAAGTAAAGAAATGGTCTAGAATGTAGTTACACTGGTCTATTGTTCTAACCCTGCTATCCCGAAGCCTCCAGCTCCAGAATGAGTCGAAATCATTCCACCCGCTTGAATCCATCTTATATGATGGAATCCATTTTCTTTCGCAATCTCATTCATCCGCTGCTTAATTCTGTCATCAAGCCCTATTGAATAAATTAAATATATTTGTTTTCTATCAATGTTGAAACTGCTTAAGTAATCTTCCCAAAGTTTCTCAGTGACTCCACTCATTTTCCCACGGTACTTCTTTGTAGACATTAGCTTTCCATCCTTCAACTCTATGCATGGCTTTATTTTCAATAGAGTCCCAATCAAAGAAGCCATATTACTTACTCTTCCGCCTGCTTTAAGAAACTCCAGACTCCCCGGAATGAAAACCAATCTTGATTTAGGAACGATTTCCTCTATTTTTGCAACGAAGTGTTCTGGTTCAATGGAAGGATTCTCTTCCAACAACTCAGCAGCATACAGGACAATCGCGGCTAATCCTCCAGTAACATTAAGAGCATCAATGAGAAAAATATCTTCAAATTCTTCTGCCGCAATGACAGCATGTTGAAAAGAAGAAGAAGCTTTCGATGTATAGCCAATATGTACAATGATACTATCAGGGAAATTCTTTCTTATATTCGCAAAGAACTCTTGATACTCATATACATTGGTGGAAGTAGTGGAGGGAATATTCTTTGTCCGCTCATAATAATCATAAATATCCTGTACGGGTAGATGGCCATCTAAGTAGTCTTTTCCCTCCATAATGATGTGCATTGGCACTACTTGAACATTGTACTTCCCCGCCCATTCTCCCGGTAAGTCAGCACCGCTTTCAGTCGATAAGATGATCCTGCGCATTCTATGTCCCCCTTGGTTATTTATGGTCTAGCTATACACTTTTTTACATGATGTTTTTATTATACACGAGAAAGCTCTATTCCAATAAAAGGGGGCGGTTGTAACTTTGCAATAAAGGTTGAGCAAAAATACCTCGCAAACCCTTATTATACGATAAATAAGAAGAATCCATTTTGAAAAAAGATTGATCAAAATGGATTCTTCTTTAGCAGGTTTAAGTTTGATTTTTATAGAAAAGTTTGATCATTTTCTACCTGAGTTTCTACACAATTGAGCTTTTGTTTGTTTTGCATGTTAAAACCTGTTTTATGTAGGTTTGCCTCTAAGCTTCTAAATTGCCTCTCGGGTGTCTTTACTAAAGAAAGCCAACTCAAAGAGAAAGGGTTTGGAGTTGACCATTCCAAACCCTTTTGTCTACAACCTGAAGCTTCTTAATCTAACAAGAAGCTCTTGTTTCAATACACATATAAGACTATTTCGTTTAATCTCGCTCTGCCACTTTCACCAATAGCTTCCCTATATTGTTGCCTTCGAATAGATCCAAAAAGGCATCTGGAATATTTTCAAACCCTTCACGGATGGTTTCTCGGTACTTTACCTTTCCTTCCTGCAGCCATTCTGCCAAATGCTTCGCTCCTTCTTGGAAACGATCAGAATAATTACCCACCGTAAATCCTTGCATCAAGACGCTGTTCTTAATAAGAAAGCCTTGCACGCGTGGTCCAACATCCGCTTTTTCTAAATTGTACGCTGAAATTGCTCCGCAAACTGGAACACGAGCAAATCGGTTAAGCTGAGTGAATATAGCATCCGATATTTCACCACCGACGTTATCAAAGTACACATCCACACCATTTGGACAGGTCTTCTCAATCTCAGCCTTCATATCTTCAGTCGTTCTGTAGTTAATCACTTCATCGAAATTCAATTCGTCCTTTAAGAAAGAGATTTTCTCTTCAGAGCCCGCAATCCCAACCACTCGAGCTCCTTTAATTTTAGCAATTTGTCCAACGATTGAGCCAACCGCACCTGCTGCACCAGAGATGACAACGGTCTCCCCTTCTTTAGGCTTACCGATATCTAATAAGCCAAAATATGCTGTCAATCCGGTCATTCCGAGAACACCTAAGTGTGTGCTAACTGGCGCTAACGCTGGATCAATCTTGCGCACTTCCTTTTCTCCGGCCTTATAGTAGGTTTGCCACCCAAATCCACCAATCACGACATCTCCCACTTTATACTGTTCAGACTTAGATTCCACTACTTCACCAATGGACCCGCCTTCAATAAATTTGCCTAATTGGAACGGCTCTATGTACGATTTCCCCTCTCTCATTCTCCCTCTCATGTACGGGTCTACAGATACATATAACGTTTTAAGCAAAATCTCTCCGTCTTTTACCTCTCCAATTTCTCGCTCCTCAAACTGAAACGTACTCTCATCCGGCATCCCTGCTGGTCGACTCGCTAACACGATTTGTTGTGTTGTTTTCAATTGTTACAGCTCCTTTTTGGGTAAATTCTTTTCTATTCATCCTCTATTGTCGTGTATTTACACATAAGTTTCAAATGATTGGAATTGGGGACAGGGAGCTTGTTTTTACTTGCGATAAAAAAAGCAAGGGGACGGTTCTTACGCTTACTTGTTTCTTAGAAAAGTTCCGCCATGTTTATATTCTGTTTCTATTGCACTAGCTGATTCCATGAAGCATACTTCTGAACCCATCCAACAAACAAAAGAGGTTTCCCCCAAGTGTATCGAACTTGAGAGAAACCTCTTTATCTTTGTTAGCAAAATGTTAACATTTCACTCTTCTTACTCAAAAAACCGCTTATCCCAAGGGTTCAAGGGGCAGATTACATCATGCCGCCCATTCATTTTTAGATATAACAGAAGAAAATAAGTTTTAAAAAAGGCTTTATATCAACATTTTAATACGCTTTGAACAAATGCATTTTAATATAAACAAAAAAGATTGCACACAAATTCGCACACAAAAAAACTACTCTCAATAGATGAAATGTGAGTACGGTTATGTAGTACAAAGTAGCACTTGACACAACTGTTATAAAAAAGCTCGGAACATTAATGTTCTTAGTTTTTTTATATACATTTCGTCTTAATCAACTAAAGCCATGTTAGACAACCTTGGAGCAGAGGTCCACAATAGATTATGAAATGATAAAAATATTGTGTTTATATCCAATAGAACCTTCCTTCTCGAACTTGATTAACTTTGCTTAAAAGGGTACGAAATGAATAATAATTAAATCGGTCAGACGTTTGATATAAAGCTATTTCTCCAAATAACTTAAAATGAATAATAAATTCAAATCGGCATGAAATCGGCACGAAAATTCAGTGTGAAAACCGCTTGTATCAAGGGTAAGAGAGTTTTTCATTTAACATAAAGTTCAGCCCAGGATTATTTTTACAATGGTGAAAAGCCAAACTAGATGGGCTGTTCCCTTCTCTCAATTAGGAAGGTTGAAACATTTGACCTTATCCCTATTGCATCAATGGATGAGATTTGCTTGGTTCAGAAAGAGTTTCTAATTTTAACCCACTTACATTGCCACAAAATTACGTTTTACAGAGGTGGTCCCAAATATGTAATTAGCTTAAAGTTTTACGTTTTATTTAGAACTAATTATCTATGTTTTCCTCTACACTAGTCCCTAAAGCTAACTGTGGTATTTTAGATGATTCTAAGTTCTGGTTCGAAAAGGCAACCTTCTTAACAATATAAATCCTCAGATTACTTTTATCTAGATTACAAACATATCTTCCAATAACTAGACCACTATTTGTATAGACTACCAATTCATATGTTAATTCTTGTGATTGCATTCTCTTGACTATTTTCGTTAAATCCGATTTGATTTCTAATTTTAGAACTTGATCATGTAAGTTTTTATTATTCAATTTTTTATCAATTTTTTGGTAAATGTTTATTTTCAAATCATCTGTTGCACTGTAAATTTTATATTGGTATGTAATATTATTTAAAGGTAGCTTACTATCTAAATACAGTTCAAACTCGTTTTCCAATTGATAAATATTAATTTCTGGATTACCCTTAATAATTATTTCAGATGTAGCTGCTTTTATCTCATTTAAATACTCAGCATCTAACAAGTCATCTACTTTTGGCAACTTAAAAGCCCCAATAATATTCTTATTGTTAATAACTAGACATAGAACAGCACCGAATAGGAGTGTAATCAACCAAAAACTTATACTTAATCCATACATTATAATTCCACTTAAATCATAAACCGTAAAACTCCACTGATTTACTAAAATTAGTTCGTTCAAGGTAATTGGGGCATAAAACTTTAACAAAGCACACCACATGACATTTAAAGAAAGAACAGCAATTAAATAGAAATAATACAGGAATATTAAGTCTCCTTTTTTACTCTTACTAATATAATACTGTAAATTTCTTTGGATATCAGAATAACTTAACGCATATGGATGGTAGTATTCTTGTATTCCTTGAATACTCTTAAATATCCTGTTCTCAAAAATAATTGTTAAGTAGAGCACTATAAAAGCTAAAAACCCTACCACACCCGCTACCATCCAACTAGAAGCAGAGAATCTTTTTTCAATTATCGTTTTTGCTATTTCTGTATTTGATGGCTCCACAGAAATAAAGATTATTAAAGGTAATAGAGCCACTATTACAAAAAATGACCATCTTAAGAAGCTACGCATACAATTCGAATAACTCCTCATATATTTTTAATCTTTCTTCCTCTAGTACATTATCAGGAATGGATATTACAGACCGCTTATCCATAGTAAGATACTTATCTTCTCCTAACGTAAAGGTAATACTTATTGTATGTTCTTCATTGGTTCTTAAAATAAAGGACAATTCATCTTCAGTATCACTAATATTTAATACATTCTCTTCGTTAAATTGTTCCTTAATATTTAAAGCGATTACTTTAATTTTATTACTATTTGAAGATAAAAATTTATTATATAATTGTTGGTATAAATTTAATTCCTTTAAGTAAACATTATACTTCTCTTCAATTTTTACACAAAAATACTGAATTTCGCTCTCTGACTCGCTGAACACTAATAATTTATTATATTTTTCAAACATTAATGCACTAACAACCCTAGGCTCTCTTCTAATGATTTTGTCTTTGAACTTTATGGAATCAATCCATTTTAAGACAATCTCTTTGACACCTTCAGATATATACTGATCAGTAAATGATTCAAAGGGAGACGATAACTTCCGTTTACTTTTAATTGTATTCTCTTGTTTTTGATCAATATTAAAAATAATTACATCAGCCATAAAACTCGCCTCCCTTATTTGTTATTATTTGCTTGCTTCTCCGTCAACATTGTCCAGATTATCTTCATCTTCTTGATCTTCTAGTTCCTTAAAGCTATCAAAATCCAGCTCTAGCTGTTCAAAGATTGTTTTTAAATTACTATCTTCTTCACTATAGCCAGTATTATCTAAAAGTATCCTATTATTATACGCTGTTTTCCCTATTAATTCACGACTTTCTTCGTTGTCTGTGTTTTTTAAGATATCTGATAATAATTCGTTATTCGTAAGTATTACATTTTGAATAGACTCGAACACAAATTTATCAGGAGCTAAATATTTCTTTTTAATAATTGCAAGTCTATTTTTTGTTTCTTCCATATCGCTAATACCATTATTACACATATCAATATATTCATCCTGCATTTTATTCATAATCTGACTTTGTTGATCATCTGGAACATCAAGTAGTACAATTTTTAATTGTGTGTAATTGTCGCCTTTAAAATAAAACGCAGCTGAAAACTTTCTAGATTGATATATTAAATCTAACTTAAAGGAAATAACTGCACTTCCTACGGTTACATATTCACATGCAAGTTGAGAAGACAGAATATCATTTCCGTTAATTGTTACATTCCTAATTCCTGAACTTCTCGCTGACTCACTACCTGTTAAAAATTTTATTTCTTTAAAGTTAGCTTTATAACCCATTTTTTTTAATCTATTATAAACAAAATCTATAATTAGGGCTGTTCTATAGTGAGTCGTTCCTATTTCATAGCTTTGAGTGAAATCCTCCGAAATATCAAATGTTACAATTGGCCATTTTATTACTTGTTGAATAAAACGCTTTGCAACTTCTTGAATAGAATCTTTCCCCACTATCATTGTTAAAACTTCTTGATTCTTGTCAATCATAATATCTACTGGATGTCTAGATAATAAGCTATCTGAGTTTAATACTTCTTGCATCCTAGTTTCACTATGCTCTTTTATCATCATTTTAAAAGTGCAAGTATTGGCATCATCTTCAATTGCGTTAATTGTTACTTGATTAGAATTCAAAAAAGTGTAATTGCTTTTTTCTTCTACTGGATTACTATCTAAAACAGTCTTCTGTGTAATTTTAAATGTATAGGCAGGATACCCCATTGTTCTTTTGGTAAGTGCAACTTCTAAGAATTCCTCTAATTCATCATCATTAAGTATTGTCGCTAACGAGACAAATTCTGTTTCCAAGTCTTCTCTTTTTAAATTTTTAATTTTTTTTGATGGTGTCCACCCAGGTTTTTTTTCTTTTATCATCCTAGCTGTTTGTTCTTTGTTTAGCTTCGGCAAAATTCTTCGTAAAAAACCCTCTTTGTTCTCTGCCAATACAATCCCCCCGCTTCTATAAGAATATATTATCAAAAAAAAGTGGGGAATTCATTTGAAATATGTAAAAAAAGAGCATATTATGGATAAATTTTCAATCCACTAGTTATGCTAAGTGTTTTTGAACAAGAAAAAAAAAGCACAAATAAATGACTCCTTATTAAATGCCCTTCTTAACTGAGATGCAAAACGCCTAAAAAAAATGGATAATAAAGGGTTACACTTACATAAACAGCATTATAGAAGTTGTTAAGAGGACAAACGCGAGCAAGCATATCAGTCTCCAAATTTTTCTTTCAAAACAAAAGCGCTTCTCATTCGAGAGGGGCTTCCGTAATTAACCACCCATCACCTGCTTTGATAATATTTTTTCCTGGATTTTCTTTTTTGCCTTTCGTTTATTGTAACAACTTTGCCAGATTTTTTGAGATTATGGGCTTTGTAGCTGATTCTTTAAACATAAGCAAAATTTCATTTTTACATGTAGTTTGTTCTTTTAGGCACTTTAATAGTTCAGCATTTGATAAAAGTTGGTTGAGTTTATCTTCGTTAATATTTATTGCTAAGAAGATTCCTTTTTTATATTCATATCTGTTTATGAACTGATCGATTTTTAATATATCCTTTTTCAAATCTTCAACAGCAAGCCTAGGGTTAGCTTTGACTTCTATAATTAAGTCTTGATTATCGTATGTATGAGGTTCATGTATTAAGAAGTCAGGATAATATACACCATAGGTGCTTTGCACTCCGAATAATTGTTCAATTTCATTGCCTACTTGAGCTTTGCGGAGTTCAGCTTGCAAAATCACATTTTCGTTAAGCTTATTTTGTTCCATGATTTTGCGGAGTTGATGATAAAGTTCATAACAGAAGACTCGCTCATGATGCATACTCAAATACGGTATTAACGCTTCTCGCCTTTGGTCCTGAGATTCAATATAATGAGCATTCAGCATAGAATCAATCCAGTCCTGATTTCCAAAATAAACGTCTTTAACATTATTGATTGCTTTTCGTAGAAATTCTATATATTTAGGAATATCCAAGTGTCATCTCTCCAAATAATTATTTAGATTAACTATTCGGCATTTGGAATCAAAAACCTTCTGCAGGTAAACAGCACGTTTTTTTAAAAATGCCAACCATAAAAGGCTGACTTAATGCATGATGTCCGCTTATTTCAAAACCTTCACTCCAACAACACTATTGAAAGCCACCCGTTCATATTCACCAGGCTTCACCTCAATCCGCAGCTCATAAGTAAACGGATCGACGTAATGAACACAACCAGAAAGGTCCCGAGTAATCCGTCATCCATACGGTTAGCTTTACTGCATGATTGTATTCTGCTTCAAATGCTATCCGCAGGTCAAACTCCTCCGTTTGATGTTCGTCTAATATCGGCTTAGGTTGACGTGCTTGATCCTTGAACATTTCGCTGGTTATTTCAAATGCTAGCGGTATAAAAGAAGCCGACTCCCATTTCATTTTACCACGGTAACGTATTGTCATTTAGAATCATCTCTTATGTTACCATTATATACGAACTAACGTTCTATATGTAAAAAATAAAACCATCCTTAAAAGCCATCAAAAGAACAAAAAATCCTTAGAAATTAATCTAAGGATTTTGCTACCACAATTAAATTAAAAAGATGCTTAACTTCTTATATTGGTTAATATATGGATAATAATAAAGCTATTTAACAGGAATTAATTCCTTCAACTCGTCATCAGATAGTAGTCCTTTACGGTATTTTAAATCGTTAGGAATATTTCTATTTATTAAGCATTTATTGTCTAAGCAGTCCAAGTACAATGCCAATTTAACTAATGCATAATGCTCAAAATCACCAGTAGCACCCTCAAATGAAACATACTTTTCTAGAAATATTTTTGCTCCATTTAATTGATTGTACGCCCATTGTTTATTGCTGTAGCCTGTATCATAACTTAAATAGCTAATCTTTTCTAAATTATAATGGTATCTTCTTTGTTCTTCACTTCCACTACGAGGTGAATATAATTCAATATATAAAGATGTTTCAATGTTTCTTTCTAAAAATAACAATCCGTTATTTTCAAATCCCTCATAACTCATATTTTGCATTCTATTATGTTCAAATTCGATTGCATATTTTAATGCGTTTAGATATAAATTCATCTTAATTTGGTTTTGGGGGTTTGATACCTTAAGTTCAAATAAATTAATAATATAATCAAAAGGATAATAGCAATCTGAACCGTATCGTTCATTCAGTTCTTTGTCTAGATTTCTTAGGTAATCAATATAATTATCGAACTCTTTTTCTGTTTTTATGGGTCTTTTCTTAAAATCAGAGATGACCTGTTTTTGATATTGGTCAATTTCATCTGTTATTTCTGTAACAAACTCTAATCTCGTTTTAAGATATTCAAATATTTGTGAAATATATATCTGAACTCTCTTATTACTCTCTCCATCTTTGCTGGTATAGACAACTGCGTAAATATCACAATCATCCTGCCATATTTCTCTGTTATTCCAAACAACATAGGGGCTACATTCAAAATCATTAGCTTGATATCTTTTGTGTCGGTTTGTTCCTACTGGATGAACTGCACATAATGACCGCAGATATTCGAAATATTTCTCATCTGAACCTTCACCATCACTGCCAAGTTGTTTAAAGATTTCTGTTGACTTTTTGATCTTCTCATCAGGTACATCAAAAATTTTTGCCAGTTCTTTTATACAATCCAAAACCACAGAGGCATTATTCATAAAACCATAAAAATCAAACGCACTTCTTTTATACTTACCAGTATTTAATTTAAGTTCATTTAAGAAATAGACTGTATCATCAAGTCTGTCCATTATAGCGCAAATTTTATCCCAAGCACGGTGCTTACCATTTGTTTTATTATAGGAGATATTTTGCTCCTCGTTCACTTTATTCCTTAATATATCAAGAACATCAGTATCAAGATTTATTTGAAATACATCATTGCCCATTTTAATCTCCTTATTCATGAGTTCCCTTGTGTTTTGTTATAACTTCATATAACAGTAATTTTACTACTAATAGCAAACTATTTCTTTAAATTTTTGAATCACTGCTATAAATAAAATAACAAGATAGACTAAGCTGACCAGTTAGCAATAATGTCATATTCAACTATCCTTCACCCTTTAGTCTAAATAAAAAAAGAGCAGCTACAGTAAATAGCTGCTAAACGATTGAAGGGTTGTTTGCAATTAAAAATAACAAAAAGCAATTGAAATCAAACCTCAGAATACAGGCTTCAAGTCTTTCCGCCTAACTTCGGGAACCTCTTCAGCAAAACACATTCCTTATTTTGATTTTCCTTTAGTTTAGATATTCGATACTCCAAGTAATCTGCTGATCGGTGTACTTGATAAGTAACCATTTGTTAACCCCCTTTATTATAAAAAACTTTTCAAGTTTTCCACTTGGTCGGAAGAGGTTCCCTTACCGCCGTTTATCCCATTATGTAATAAAGGTCATTACATAGGGGGGGCTTCCAAAAGGGGACAATCATTTGTTCAAGTACTCCAGTAAATGATTGTTCAACACCTCTGCAAGCATCCTGTCTTCCACTGTAGTTCCGTTCTTAGGTGACGATTTTCTTTTTACTTTTTCTAGCAACTCTCTGTCCTTCAGCTCTTTATCGAAGCGCTTATATAACTTCTCTCGTAATTCTCTATCAAGTGTTAGTTGTACTGGTATTTTCCTGTTTTCATGCTTGAGTTGATTTTGGCGTTCACGATCTGCTATCTCTTCATTTGCTAACTTTTGATTAAGACTATAAATGATTCCACGAATATAATCAGCAGGTTCAAGTCCTAATTTATTTGCTTCTTTTAATAAAGCTTTCCGTACATCCTTTTCAAGCCAGACCGTGCCTTGGTTAATATGCCGCCCTGTCTTTGACAGTGTTACCTCTTTAAGTACATGTCGTTCATCAATCGCTTTTCGTATGGTTTCACCATAAGGATCAGTTTTCCCATTTATGTTCAAACGTCTGATCAAGCTATTTAACGCCAGAACATCTTGATAACTTAGAGAAATTCCAAGCAGGTTTTCTTCTGGCGGTCTAACAAATCCTTGAACTTTTTCAAGTACATTCAAATTATTGATTTTCACGTTTCCACCTTACCCTTTTCATTTCTTTGAAATTATATTTTGTTTTCAATGCTGTAATTTTCTTCGATGGCGCACCTATAATTTTATAAATATACTCACTCATGGACTTTTCTCACCCAATAACTTGTTATTCGCATTATCACCTTTGGTATCTAATTGCTCCATACCTACCTTAAGAAAAAAGTTATCACTATGTTGTCTAGCCTTTTTCTTGTTTTCTGGCTTCTGCCGATATTGGCGATAATATGCTTTCCGTCCTTCATCAATTAATGCTTGAATCTCGGTATCATTTTTCACATATTCACCACATTTCTTGTCAATTTTCTTTTATTTTGCATAATTTGTGTGGTTTTTATGCATACTATGTACTTTTGTATACAATTATTTAGACTATAGTTAATTAGAATAACGTCTTATTGGAGACTCAAAAAAGGCTAGACGTATCAACATTCTAGGTGAACTGTCACCAAGTCACCAAGTCACCAACGTTTTCAATAAATAAAATGGTAATGATTCAATCCCAGTTTAAAAAACAGTTTTATATATATTAAATTAAAAATATTTTTTTATCTTAAAAATTAGTGTCTTGGTGACAAATGTGATTAGAAACCTTGAGATAACAGGCTTTCATATTGTCACTACACACGTCACCAACCTGACACCATAAAATTGTTTGTGACAAAAAACAATAAAAAAGCACCCATGTTCTGAGTGCTTAATTTTTCGATCCAAAAATACGTTGATTACTATTACCGTATTTTTCTATACGCTTCCACCCTACATGTTCATAACCCAAAGAAGTCAAAATGCTAATAATACGATTGGAATCTTTTCGTGTAGGCTTCTTCTTTAAATCTTCTGTCATTATTTCATCCCATATTTGACGAACACACACTTCTCCACGCTCTTTCACGTATTCATCAATTTCCCCTTCAAGTGGGTCAACATCTTTGAAATTCTTAAATACTTCTTCTGCTTGTTCCTGAATTTCAGCATCAATATATGTGAAATATCCTTGATCATAATACACTTTTGCTTCAGCCCATATTTGAGCCACAATTTCTGGTGTTAAGTCCGTGAATGGATTATATTTTCTTACCTTGCTACATTTAATAGGAAAACGTCTTCGCTCTCCTGTTTCATCGGTTAACACTTCATTTTTATTAGAAGAACCATAAAAAACAGTGTGTCGTTTATGACTTGTAGCTTTCCCACGTTCATAGGCTCCTCTATAAATGTCATCACAACTTGAAATGAACGCTTTAACCTCTTCATCACTTTTCCCATTAAACGCTTTCAATTCAGGGAATTCACAAATCCAAACATTAGCCAAAATTTCGCCTGCAATTTTTGGTTCTAAACTTCTTATAGAATCCGTGAACCATTTTTCATTTGCCAATTTAGAGCCAATTACACTTTTTCCTATACCTTTTTCACCAATAAGCACGGGAACAATTTCAAACTTACAGCCTGGTTCATAAGTACGCTTAACTGCACCAGTAAACCAGCGTTTTGTGACTTCCTGTGTGTAAATAGAGCACTCTGCGCCTAAATAATCACAAAAAAAAGTTGGTACTCGGATTTCTCCATCCCATTCAGCTGATTCTATGTATTCCTTAACTGGATGATACCATCTTTTACGAACCACATGAATAAAAGCATTATGTATCATGTTTCTGCCTTTGAAATTCCACTGTGTAGCAAACCAATGTTCCAATTGGTTGTAATCAGAAGATAGCCATACTTTTTCCTCTCCATTTCTCCATTGTAAATCCCCATGAACCTCACATTCTACTGTGAATTCGTTAAAACGAATATCACCTATTGTATTTTCAATAATTAATTCGGTATTTCTTGCATTACATAATGGTCTTCCATACTTATCACATTCTAAAGCCGCTTGCCAATCCTCCACACCATTTTTAAATGGAGAATTTCTTTCTGGTTTCCATTTATAAGCAGAGTTAATTATTTTTTTTAATTGTTTTTCTGGAAAATCTGTTTTATCTAAGACAAAATATTCATAAATCAATTTCATTGATTTCTCAGCATCTTCTTTAGGAATTCTCCAAGCATTCAGTCGTGCTGCAAAATGATATAAATTGTCATCTCTGCTTCCATTTTGAACAGGTATGGGAAACTCATAATCGTCTTTTTTTCTTCTAATAGGACGTAGAAAGAAAGGCAGTTCATACAATTCTTCACTTTGAGAAAGGATATAGCGATTTTCTGTGTTATGAGTGGGAAAAACAATATATCCATTCGTTGTTCCTACTCGTGTATCAATAGAAACACCTATCTGTGTGAAAAATTTTGAAATCTGCTTAACTAATCTTGTATCCTCCTCATTTGCTTTAAAAACAAACTGAAATCCTCTCGGTGTCTTAATACAATGATGGCAGATACCTTCTTTATCTAGCAATGTTTTTAGAAGGCTCCCTGAATTGGAATCATCAACATCGATTACAATATACCCTTCAGGAATAACGACACCAATCCATCCGTTAAAAGTCAACCATCTTGTTATTTCTGATTCACTATTTAAATACGTCCATTCCCTACCTACTGGTGTTTTAGCTTCATTATAATCCTTACTGAAATTTTTTATTGAGAAGCCTTTTAATTTTAATATTTTTGCACCAGGTAAGATCTTACCTACTATTTCTGTTATATCTTCTTCTGAATCAAAAACTGGAATACTTGACATAAAAACAAAAAACTCCTTTACTCTAGTAATTTCTAATTACATTTGTGAAACTACAATAACAAAGGAGTGTTTATCAACGCTTATTTTTGATAAAATCAGGAGATAATTGTATATGACATCACTTTTGTTATTGTAATCGCCTTGGGAAGAGATAGACGCAAATTGGATGTTTCATAACTCACAGTTCGGAGTCTGTGGGTTTTTCTTTTTGTCTCTCTATTGGTTCATGCTGATTAGGTCGAATAAATTGATAAATTTTAGCACTTTTATCCTTACAAGAACCGCAATAAAGTAATTCATTCTTTTGAATCCATGCTTTCTCCAGTTCCATTGCTGAAACTCGTAATACCATATCAATTAATTCATCAATCGAATAATATTCGTAGTCGTCAAGGTTAAGTGAATATTCATCATTGCAATAATTACAATTAAAAGTGTACATTGTTATTCCTCCTTTGCCCTTTGCTGTCTGACTTACTATTTTGTATATCTAGTGGATTTTCCTTTCTGACTTTGCTTATCAAACTGCTTTTTCTTAAAATCGATATATTTATCATTAAAGAAACAAACGATTCTTGTTTTCAAATCCATTGCAATTTCACTCCCCTTTCAAAATGGAATAGCTTATCGATAATCGTTGCTGTCATTATAAAAGTTCTTCTATTCTTTTTTTCAGATTTAATCACACTCCACATTACCGCCTTTTTTTCTAACATCGATTGACCAACGTTTAATATATTCCTCTACTTCTTTACGATGAAATATCCACTTTTTGCCCACCCGCATAGAAGGAAAGTTCGGATCGTATATAAACAATTTTTCAACTGTTGGTCTGCTTAATGAAAGCAATCTACAAAGTTCCTTGGTATCTATTAGGAACATACCTTCTTCAATTTCTTCTACTCGCTTACGAACTTCTTCTAATGCCAATTTTTTTAATTCATTTTCGTCTAATGAAATGTTTAGCATTTTTTCCTCCTAGTTGCTTTGTCATTATTTTTATTGTAGCCTGAAGGCTATAAAAACATTATAACACTTTAGACAATATTCTATACTTTTTGTTTACAAATTTATAACCTATAGTCTATAATCTAATTTAAAGGAGTGGTATAAGTGAATTTCAGAAAATATCTCAAAACAAAAAGAGAAGATAAAAAACTTTCAATGAATAAACTTGCAGAATTATCAGGGGTTTCCGTTATGTATATTTCACGTCTCGAAAGCGGAGAACGAGTCAAACCATCACCAGAAATTATAGCTAAATTAGCAAAAGGTTTAGAAGAACCCTATGAAAAATTAATGGTAGAAGCAGGTTATATTGATGCTTTTGACTATCAATTGAATAAAAACGAGGAATATGAAAAAGAAGAAAAAGAATTGTCACTTGCAGAGCAAAAACTCGAAAAGGAACAAGAACGAAATCTTGCTTTTTTATTGAACTCCAACGATACGTTATTTTATCAAGACAGGCTTTTAACAAAAGAGGAAAAAGCAAAAATAAAAGGTTTTATTGAAGTTTTTTTAACGGATTGAAAGGAGATGGGAAGGATGGCAGAAATCATACAACGTGGGAAAACATGGTCATATAAAGTATATCTTGGCACTGACCCCCTCACGAATAAAAGAATGTTTGATAGAAAAGGTGGTTTTAAAACTCAACGAGAAGCAAAAGCGGCTGCTCGACTTGTGGAAATTGAAAAAGAAAATGGAACCTATTTAAAAGAATCTGAAATCCCCTTTGAAAAATTTGCTCAAGATTGGTTAAAGACCTACAGTAGAAGTGGTGTTAAGATCAGTAGCGTGAGAGCAAGGGAAAAGGAAATGAAGCATTTTATTAATGTTTGGGGACATTATCCCATCAGTAAAATTACAAAAAAAATGTACCAAGACCGAATCATAGATTTGTCGGAGCAATATAGTCATAATTATATGGATGGTATTCATGCATGTGGACGTATGCTTTTTAGGCATGCCGTAGAACTAGGATTAATAAAAGTAAACCCTACAGAAAATTTTAAACTACCCAAAAAACAGCTAACTGTTGAAGAATTAGAAAAAGAGGTAGAGTCAGTTATCTTTCTTGAAAAAGAAGAACTTGCTCATTTTTTAAACTTAGCCCATTCAGATGGGTTAGAAATGGACTATCTAATATTTACGTTACTATCCTATACAGGATTGCGAATAGGGGAATTGTTGTCTTTAAAATGGGGGGATTTCAACGATAAACAAGGAACAATCCGAGTAACTAAAACTATTTATAACCCTACTAATCATTTTAAGAAATATCAGCTACTAACTCCAAAGACAAAAGGGTCAATTCGTACAATTAAGATTGATGAAATGATAGTTAGTTTGTTAAAGAAACATCGGCTTAAACAAAATGAGATTAAATTAAAAAACAGATTTGTTTATCAGGATAACGAATTTATTTTTGCTCGTGAAGATGGACATCCACAATTAAGAAAAGTAGTGGAAACTAGGCTCAAACGCTTATTGAAAAAAGCTAAAATAGAAAAAAATATTACTCCCCATTCTTTCCGACACACTCACACATCTTTATTGATCGAAGCAGGGGTAGGTATTAAAGAGATACAACAACGTTTGGGACATACAGATATAAATACAACCATGAATATCTACGCCCATATGACAGCTAATATGGAAGAGAAGGCTTCCCAACAGTTCAGTAAACTGATGAAAAACCTTCTCCAATAATGCACTCTTATTTTATCTTATGCTTATGAAATTTCTGCAGTGCACACAAACCTGCACACAGAAAATTATCAATATATCATGGAACGTTGATTTAATAAGGTGTTTACACCTATATTACATCATGCCGCCCATTCCACCCATACCGCCCATGCCGCTCATATCAGGCATGCCAGCGCCGCCGCCTTCTTCTGGCTTGTCAGCGATAACAGCTTCAGTTGTTAGGAACATAGCTGCTACGCTTGCTGCGTTTTGTAAGGCAGAACGAGTTACTTTAGTTGGGTCAACGATACCAGCTTCGAACATGTTTACCCAAGTGCCGTTAGCTGCGTTGAAGCCTACGCCAACTTCTTCGTTTTTAAGGCGCTCAACGATAACAGATCCTTCAAGACCCGCATTGTGTGCGATTTGACGAACTGGCTCTTCAAGAGCACGTAGGATGATGTTAACACCTGTTTGAGTGTCGCCATCTTCAGTGATTGCTGCTACTTTGTTGTATACGTTCACTAGAGCTGTACCACCACCAGAAACGATACCTTCTTCTACTGCTGCGCGAGTAGAGTTAAGGGCGTCTTCGATGCGAAGTTTGCGCTCTTTTAGTTCAGTTTCAGTTGCAGCACCAACTTTGATTACTGCTACACCGCCAGCTAGTTTAGCTAAGCGCTCTTGTAATTTTTCTTTGTCGAACTCAGAAGTTGTTTCTTCTAATTGAGTACGGATTTGGCTTACGCGACCTGCGATTTGGTCAGCTTGGCCAGCACCTTCAACGATTGTTGTGTTTTCTTTAGTAACAACGATTTTAGAAGCGCGTCCTAATTGATCGATGCTAGCTGATTTAAGGTCTAATCCTAGTTCTTCAGTGATCACTTCACCGCCAGTTAGGATTGCGATATCTTCTAGCATTGCTTTACGGCGGTCACCGAATCCTGGAGCTTTAACAGCTACAGCATTGAATGTTCCGCGAAGCTTGTTCACTACTAGAGTTGCAAGAGCTTCACCTTCTACGTCCTCAGCAATTAATAATAGAGGCTTACCTTGTTGAACAACTTGCTCAAGTACTGGTAAGATTTCTTGAATGTTTGTGATTTTTTTGTCAGTGATTAGGACATATGGGTTCTCAAGAACTGCTTCCATTTTGTCAGAATCTGTTACCATGTATGGAGATGCATATCCACGATCGAATTGCATACCTTCAACTACTTCTAATTCAGTAGAGAAGCCTTTAGACTCTTCGATTGTGATAACGCCGTCGTTTCCAACGCGCTCCATAGCTTCAGCGATTAATTGACCTACTTCATCGTCAGCAGAAGAGATTGCCGCAACTTGTGCAATAGATTCTTTGCCTTCGATTGGCTTAGAAATAGCTTGAAGCTCTTCTAATGCAACCGCTACAGCTTTTTCGATTCCTTTACGAACGACCATTGGGTTTGCACCAGCTGTTACGTTCTTTAATCCTTCGCGGATCATCGCTTGTGCTAAAACAGTTGCAGTTGTTGTACCGTCACCAGCAACGTCGTTTGTTTTGCTAGCTACTTCTGCTACTAGCTTCGCACCCATGTTTTCGAAAGCATCTTCTAATTCGATTTCTTTCGCAATTGTTACACCGTCATTCGTAATTAAAGGAGAACCGTATTTCTTTTCTAATACTACGTTACGTCCTTTTGGTCCTAATGTTACTTTTACCGCATCTGCTAAAGCGTCCACACCACGTAGCATGGAACGACGAGCTTCTTCGCTAAATTTAATATCTTTTGCCATTTTACCTAGACCTCCTCAAATTTTAAAAGATTGATATGATATATAAGCTGTTTTTCCTTATCCGATAACAGCTAAAATGTCGTTTTCACGTAAAATTAAGTATTCTGTTCCTTCGTATTTCACTTCAGTGCCTGCATATTTTGAGAAGATGATACGATCGCCTTCTGCTACTTCAAGAGCTACTTTCTCACCACTATCTAATACACGACCTGTACCAACAGCTACAACTTTACCTTCTTGTGGCTTCTCTTTCGCACTATCTGGAAGGACGATACCACTAGCAGTTTTTTCTTCTGATTCCACTAACTCAATAATAACGCGATCACCTAATGGCTTTAACAAGTGAAACAACCTCCTCAAATTCTTTAACTAGATATTTTTTCCTTATTAGCACTCAACAGACTTGAGTGCTAACACAATTAATATATTATATAAGTTCGCTTTCAATTTCAAGTATGAAGTTCATTTTTTTCTATTAAAATTTTCATTTTAATGGGGCTTAAAAGGTTGTCTGTTTTTTCTACAATTTTCTCCTATCCATACGCTCGTACATGGAAGGATTCTATTACCCTTTTCTCGCTTGCTATACAAATTCCTCCTCCTTCATCATTTTTTTGTCTATTTCTAAATCGTTATCATACATATGACTAATAATAGGTATGATACAATATACTTTGTTGTTCTCTCTTGTAGCCAAGTACTACGAGGTAGGCTTGGGTGATGACTTTCAACTATATGCACGTAAACACTCTACTATCACAACATTCTTTCTATTATTAAAGGAGGCCTCCATGAAAAAGCATTATTGGTTTATTTTATTAACATATATGCTCGTACAGTTATCAGCGATCGTCGGGATCCCTTTGCTTCAGCTTCTCGGAATCGGCAGCACTGGTGCAGAACGATTTGCGTTTTGGACCATTATTAGTTTCGCTTTAGGAATTGTCGTCACTTTGTATCTTCTACGACATGAGCGAACGCAGCGAGAGTCCATTTTCCAGGGAGATCCAGCTTCTGTTGGTGCATCTATTGGCTGGAGTGTGCTTGGATTTGTGATGGCTATTATGGTACAGAACATTGCTGCAAATATTGAAATCAATCTTTTCGGGATTGACCCTGGTTCAGAAAATACGGAAATGATTGTTAGCATCATTGAAATGACACCACTCGTCATCATCGTTACATCCATTATTGGACCGATTTTAGAAGAGATTGTATTTCGAAAAATTCTTTTTGGTGCGATCTATACAAAAACAAATTTCTTTGTGGCAGCTCTTATTAGTTCTGTTATCTTTTCCCTCTTTCATGGTGAGCCAGAACACTTACTTTTATACGCATCAATGGGATTTACTTTTGCATTTTTATATGTAAAAACGAAGCGTATCATCGTACCGATCATTGCACACGTCTCGATGAATACAATGGTCGTCTTATTACAGCTTGTGTTTAGAGAAGATATAGAGAAGTATATGGAACAACTTGAAAAGATGCAGCTAGAACAACAACTGCAAGCGATTATTGGAGGATTTATATGATTAGAACAAACCCTATTTCCATGGGAATATTTTATTTAGTCATGGGGATGTTGTTTACGTATTTAGCCATTAACAGTGCGGAGAATGGAATATTCACCTTCCCAACGATTCTTTTAATGCTAATTGCAACCTTTGATATTGGAGTGGCGATTCGAATGTTTTCGATTGCTAACAAAATAAAAAAGAATCAACAAAAGAAAAAATGAGACTGGATTATTCCGTCTCATTTTTTGCTGTATTCTCTTCTTCAAAGCGTAGCATTTGAGCTTTTCGGTAGGATATTCTAGACACCCAGATGCTTATTTCATAAAGAATAAACAATGGGATGGATACCATCAAATGTGAGGCGAGCTCTGGTGGTGTAATAAATGCTGCGATGACGAGTAACACAAAGTATGCATATTTTCTTACCCCTGAAAGAAACATTGGTGTAACGATCCCAAGTCTTGTTAAAAACATGACCACAACCGGTAATTGAAATAACAAGCCGAATGGAATCGTTAATTGAAGTAAAAAGGTGAAATACTCGTTAATTCCAATAACCTGATTAATCTCCAAATCATTCGAAATTCTTTCCATAAACTCTACGACAAATGGGAAGAGAATAAAATAGGAAAAAGAAAGTCCTGTTAAAAAGAGAAGGATGGAAATAGGAATATAGCTTAGTGTTACTTTTCTCTCTTTATCGTATAGCCCAGGACTAACAAATGACCACAATTGATATAAAATAAGCGGTGATGTAAGTACAAATGCAATGATGAAAGCAAATTTCATATACACCATGAGTGGATCGGTTAAATTAAACGCATTTAAAGTCAGCGATTTTGCTTCCTCTGTGTGCTGTAGGTATTTAATGATCGGCCCTGAAAGAAAAAAACCAGCGATAACCGCTAAGAAAAAGAAAACGACAACAAGAACTAGTCGTTTTCTGAGCTCTGTAATATGTTCCATGACCGACATTTCATTTTGTGTCATATCGGATTCATCCTATCTTACTTAAGTTCTTCCTGCTTTTCATTCTTTTTAGCGTCTTGATCATCATCATCATCCGCTAAACCTTTCGTTGCGTTTTTGAATTCACGCAATGTATTTCCAGCAGCTTTTCCTAGCTCAGGTAATTTCTTTGGTCCAAAAATAAGGAGAGCAACAAACACGATTAGTAGTAAACTTCCGATTCCTACGTTTGGCACGAAGGTCCACCTCCTTTTTCAAATGAACTTGTCTTCTATTTCTCTTCATATGGATAATGCTTTAAAAAGTAAACAAGTGATTGTAATTCTACTGCCAGGTCAATATGATGAATACGAATATCATCCGGGACATTAAGCCTAGCAGGGGTGAAATTTAAAATTCCTTTGATCCCTTTTGTAATGAGACGGTCCGTAATAGACTGAGCTGCTTGAGCAGGTACTGTTAAGATCGCAACAGTTACATCGTCCGGTAGATTCTCTTCAAGATGGTTCAGGTCATAAACCGGTACGCCACCAATCTCTGTCCCAATTTTCGATTGATCTACCTCATAGGCAAGGGAAATCTCGGTGTTATTATTTTTCGTAAAGTTATAATGTAAGAACGCCGTCCCTAAGTTACCTACACCGATTAAACAAACCTTCGTAATCTCATCCTGATCAAGTGTTTTTCTAAAAAAGGATAACAAATAATTAACATTATAACCATACCCTTTTTTACCTAATGCTCCGAAGTAAGAGAAATCTCGGCGAATTGTCGCAGAATCCACCTTTACCGCGTCGCTTAATTCGGCGGATGAGACGCGCTGTTTCCCCGACGAATGAAGGTTTTTTAAAAATCGATAATATAAAGGCAATCGTTTTGCTGTTGCCTGTGGTATTTTTGATTGTTCTATATTCACTTTGATCCCTCTCATTCATACAAAAAGAAAGGCTTTTTCACTGCTTTTGTTGTTTTAAAAGAATCGAGATATTTTACTAAATAACCTCGTTTATGGATATAAACAACAACTCCTGAAAATAGCCAAACAAAAAGTCATAAAAAGCTAGATCGTTTACGACTAGGCTTTGCGGAAGAAGTCTCCACTTTTACCGCCTGTTTTTTCTTCTAAATAGGTTGGCCCTATAACCATTCCTTTGTCAACCGCTTTACACATATCGTAGACAGTTAGCGCTGTGATGCTAGCTGACGTTAACGCTTCCATTTCCACACCTGTACTTCCCTTTGTTTTCACGGTTACCGATATGAGGAGAGTATATGTATCCTCTTCTACATACCAGGTAAAATCAATGTTTACACCTTTAATAGGAATTGGGTGGCACATTGGGATGACGTTGGCTGTTTGCTTTGCTGCCATAATTCCTGCAACCTGTGCAACAGATAAGACATCGCCCTTACCTATTTCATGCTTCGTAATTTTTTCATAAACTTCCTTTGTTACTTGAATGCTTGATTTCGCAAGCGCCGTTCTAACTGTGACATCTTTTTTAGAGATGTCGACCATTTTTGCACGGCCTTGATCATTAAAATGGGTAAATTCTGACATGTACACTTCCCCTTATACTTAGACTATACACTATTTTATACCATCTGTCTTTTATGGTTTTGTGACAATTATTAGAAAAGCGCAGGGCCCTTGATTAGCTTAAGAGCTAGAAGCCTCTACATCTACAGCATCTCATTTTCATACTCCCGGAGCTTCATCAGAAATTGTCTCACACACACCGCTTTCCACTATTAAAAATGCTCGTTGTTGCTCAAAGATTATGATTAAGCTACACTTAAATCATTAGTAGAGGTGAATAGAATGATATTGCTACAAATAAACCAACTTAGCAAATTTTTCGGTGCTGATCCTATTTTATCGAATATTAAACTAGAAGTACAAACAAGAGATAAAATTGCCATTGTTGGACGTAATGGTGCTGGAAAATCAACGCTATTAAAAATAATTGCCGGTAAAATGAGCTACGACTCAGGTGACATCATGAAACCAAAGGACGTCACAATTGGCTACTTAGCCCAGGATACTGGACTAGAATCCGATCTATCCATTTGGGATGAAATGAACCTTGTATTTAATCATCTCAAAAAGATGGAAGCTACGATGAGAGACCTTGAGAATAAAATGTCTACAATTGATCACTCCGTAGATGCACATCAATTTGATCAGCTCTTAAAGGAATACGATCACTTACAAGTAGAATTCAAAGAACAGGGTGGCTATCAATACGAAGCAGACATCCGCTCGGTATTACACGGCCTTGGATTTAGCCAATTTGATCCTACTACAAAGATTTCTTCTTTAAGTGGTGGACAAAAAACTCGATTAGCACTTGGGAAATTACTTTTAACAAGCCCTGATCTCCTTATACTAGATGAGCCGACAAACCATTTAGATATTGAAACGTTATCTTGGCTTGAGCAGTATCTGCAAGGATATGATGGATCCATTTTAATCGTATCTCATGATCGGTATTTCTTAGACAAAATTGTTACGCAAGTATATGAAATTAGCCGTAACACCAGTACTAAGTTCATCGGAAATTATAGTCATTATTTAAAAATTAAGGCTGAAAACTACGAAAAAGATGTAAAAACCTTTGAAAAACAGCAAGAAGAGGTTGCAAAGCTTAAAGACTTTATTCAACGCAACCTAGCGCGTGCTTCCACAACAAAGCTTGCCCAAAGTCGTAGAAAAAAGCTGGAGAAAATGGATCTTATGCAAAAGCCTTTAGGAGATGAAAAATCTGCTAGCTTCGCATTTGATATTGCAAGACAAAGTGGAAACGATGTGTTAAAAGCAAAGGATATTGCCGTATCCTACGATGGGAAAACCCCTGTTGTCTCAAATATTTCCTTCTCCATTTCTCGTGGGGATAGTATTGCTCTCGTTGGACCAAATGGAATTGGTAAATCAACTCTCTTAAAATCAATTGTTGAGAAGCTTGATGCTCTTTCAGGGACTTTCTCGCTTGGTTCGCATGTTCAAATTGGCTACTATGATCAGCAGCAGGCTGACCTTACCTCCAATAAACGCGTATTGGACGAGCTGTGGGATGAATACCCTAACAAAACAGAGAAAGAGATTCGGACCATTCTTGGGAACTTTCTCTTTTCAGGGGACGATGTATTAAAGCCTGTTTCTACTCTGAGTGGTGGCGAAAAGGCTAGACTTGCCCTTTCAAAGCTAATGCTCCAGCAGGCTAACTTCTTGATTCTAGATGAGCCGACAAACCATCTTGATTTAGATAGCAAAGAAATTCTTGAAAATGCGTTAATTGATTATCCAGGTACGATTCTCTTTGTTTCTCATGATCGTTATTTTATCAATCGGATTGCCACAAAGGTGTTTGAGCTTAGTCGTGAAGAAGTCACAGAATACCTCGGCGATTATGATTATTATTTAACAAAAAAAGAAGAGCAGCTCGAGCATGAACGATTAGACCAGCTAGCCAATTCAGCGAATTCAAATCAAGCTGTAGCACCTACACAATCAGAAGGTAAGCTATCGTATCAACAAGAAAAGGAACAGAAGAAGCTAGAACGTCAGAAGCAGCGTAGAATCGAAGAAATTGAAACAGAAATTACAGAAATAGAAGAAAAGCTCGAAAAGAACGAAGAACTTCTGTGTGATCCAGACGTCTATCAAGATCATGAAAAGGTCCAAGCAATCAATGAAGAAAATGATACATTCCACCAGAAGCTAGAGGATTTAATGTCAGAGTGGGAGCAGCTTCATTAAAGAAAGGCGCTCCTTATTTGGAGAGACAAATCTCTGTACTTTACTTAGGCGGCAGGATTTACTCGGGAGCAACCATTATCAAGGGCACTATTTAATAGAGGAGCGTGAAATCTCGTGTAGGTTCACGCTCCTTTCACTTTTATAGGAAGCTAACTCTGCTACATATGATAAAACAAGACAATCAATACTATCTATCGTTACATCACCTGCCACATAATCCAAGATAATCGTTTACCGGTTACCTTTCTACCTAATGTGGTGATGCCTCCTCTACAATCTCTGTACATCCTTTTCATTATTTTCCGAACGTTTCTTTATCAGCTTTATTTACACTAGAATAAACGAATTTACTTAAAAGTTAATCTTAATGTTCATCCTTACTCTCCTATTTTTCTACAAGATAGAATTTTATTTTCATTAGGGAATTTCTTTCCGTCGAAAAAGAGACACGTGTACATAGTTAATTCGACATATTCTGTTGAGGGTTTAAAACCTTTCCACAAATGGTTCTTTTTATCCACACGGAAAAACCTTTATTTTCAACATATCAACAGACTTATACACATTATCCACATATTTGTGGGAAATTGTCCATGTTATACACATATGAGAAAAACGCGATATGACAACATATTTTTTTGTTTTACACAATTCTACAAAATAACGTGCACAACCTGTGGATAAGTTGTATATATCTTCATTTGTCATGAATTCTGTCATATATCGGAGAAAAAACTCTTATTCTCGCTAAAACAGGAACAACACAGCTTATTAATTACTCATCAAATAAGAAGAGCATTTTTACATTTTCACTGTATGTAATGGAGGAAATTTGATTTATTAGAGGCTAGGTCTTAAAGCTTCCGTATTATATACTTATCCACATAAACCCCAGAATGTCCGTCCGGTAAGCGAAGACGATGTAAGGTAGATGGTGTTCTTTGTCCTCCAATCGCTTAGACCCTGAGGGGCTAGTCCACTGAAATTGGGTGTCAAAGCGTTTGCTTATCCACAAGCGATACATTTTATCATTTTCTAAGCAACAAAAGAAAAGCCTCCACGATGTGAAGACTCTTAGTAAGATGTTAATTCTAAACCAGGGTTTGCATTCAGAGCTAGGTCACTACGTACACCTTTTTGAAATAAGACACTTCCTGCTGCCGCAATCATTGCAGCATTATCTGTGCATAACGACAAAGGAGGAATGATTAATTCAAGGTTATCCACTGTGGAAAACTTCTGTTCAAGTGCTGCTCGTAACCCTTTGTTTGCTGCTACACCACCTGCTAATAACAGCTGTTTCACTTCATATTTATCCACAGCTTGAGCCGTTTTTGTGACTAATACGTCTATAACACTCGCTTGAAAGCTAGCTGCTACATCCTTAGGGTCTAGCTCAATATCTTTTTGCTTTGCATTATGAAGCGTATTAATAACGGCTGATTTTAACCCACTAAAGCTAAAATCAAAGGAACCTTCTCCTAACCAAGCTCTCGGAAGATCTATGCTTGGAGTTCCTTCATGTGCTAGTCGATCGATATGAGGTCCCCCAGGGTATGGCAAGCCTAATGTTCTTGCCACTTTATCATAGGCTTCACCTGCTGCATCATCTAATGTTTCTCCGATTACCTCAAAGCTTCCATGCTCCTTCATATAGACAAGCTCCGTGTGACCACCTGATACGACAAGAGCTAGTAACGGAAACTCAAGCTCCTGTATAAGTCGATTCGCATAAATATGACCCGCGATATGGTGGACCCCAACTAACGGAATCTGGTGAGCAAATGCTAAGGCTTTTGCTGCATTGATTCCTGTTAACAAAGCTCCTACAAGTCCTGGACCTTCGGTAACTGTAATGGCAGAAAGATCGTTAAATTCTAGATTAGCCTTTTGCATCGCTTCTTCGAAAACAATGGTTAGCTGCTCTACATGATGCCTTGACGCAATCTCTGGGACAACGCCACCAAAACGTTTATGACTTTCAATTTGGGATGCAACAACATTTGCCACAATTTCTCTACCGTTTTTAATAATTGCGGCTGCTGTTTCATCACAGCTTGTTTCGATTCCTAAAATATATTCATCTGTTTTTGTCATTGTACATTCACCCACATTACTAAAGCATCTTCTTGATTATCTGTATAATATCGCTTACGTATTCCTCCCACAGTAAAGCCGACCTTTTTATAGAGAGATTGCGCGATATAATTTGTAACACGAACCTCTAGGGACAACCGCTTTGCGTTC
Organism: Bacillus weihaiensis; assembly: GCF_001889165.1. Lineage (GTDB taxonomy): Bacteria > Bacillota > Bacilli > Bacillales > Bacillaceae > Metabacillus > Metabacillus weihaiensis. Next base: position 3,929,918 of record NZ_CP016020.1, read on the forward strand.
ATTTCTTTACTTAGTTGGATGGCAAAGGTAAGAAGTGCTTCTCCAATTTTCATTCCTCGAAAATCAGGGTGAACAGCAATATTTGTGATTTGAGCATCCTCCATGATGACCCAAACCCCACAATAGCCGACGACTTTTCCTTCTAATTCAACAACCATGTATTTAGCGAATAGATTTTGTTCGATTTCATATAACAAAGATTCTTTTGACCATGGTACCGTGAAGGATAATTGCTCAATTTCATGTACCTGATCAAGATCTGACTTTTCCATTTTGCGAATTGTATACGCTGTTTCCACCATATTCACCATCTTATTTCTGCTGTTCTAGCCATTTTGCCTCTGCCTCAGCAAGTCGAATATAATTAGGGACAAGACTATGTACATCTGTTGCTTCCTTCTTTATACCAAGTGTGGCTAACTCACTTGGTCTTGGATTATGCATCGTCTCTGGTCCAAAACAAGCTAGGTCTCCTAAAAGGGAGACGATAAGCTCTTTATGAAGGTTTACATCTTGACCGACAAATAAAACAGGTTGATTACGAGCTTTAAGATTCGTTAACCATTCAGAAAACAATAGATTTTGATCCTCTTCCACACATTCCAGTTCATCTTCATTATATTGATATAAGCCTGTATACACTTGTCCTCTTCTTGCGTCAAAAATTGGACATACAAACCCATCAAAATAACGCCCACTAGCTGCAAGCCCCTCTAGACTAGAAACTCCGACTATTGGTATATTTAACGCCCAAGCCATTGTTTTAGCAATTGATACGCCAATTCTAACACCGGTATAAGATCCAGGTCCTGTTGCAATCACGATTTTCCCAAGCTGATCAGGCTTTACATCACAATCTGCCATCAATTTCTCAATCGCAGGCATTGCACGAACGGAATGGTTTTTCTTCAAATATGTTATATACTCACCTATTACAGTACCGTCATTATTAACTAATGCCACACCTAATACATGATTCGTTGTATCAATCGCTAATACGTTCATTGTGTAACTCCTTACATAACTCCATATATTGTGTTCCGATTGGTGTCATGACGATCCTTCTTGTCGTTTCATCCATATAGAAGATTTTTATGTCTAGTCGTTCAGTAGGAAGTTGATCGTCTATTAAATGAGCCCACTCAACCACTGTCACACCATTCCCATGAAAATATTCTTCAAACCCTAAATCCTCATCCGCATCTTCAACTCGGTATACATCCATATGATATAAAGGTAAACGACCATCGGAATATTCTTTAATAATTGTGAACGTAGGACTATTCACATTTCTTTGAATACCTAGCCCCTTCGCTAACCCTTTCGTAAAGGTCGTTTTCCCCGCACCTAAGTCACCCTCTAATGTAACGACATCACCTTCACCTAGTTTTTCTGCGAGCTTTATCGCAAGTAAGGATGTTGTTTCCGATGTCTTTGAAATGAATTCATATTCCTTCATACGAACATCACCTAACTTATTTTCTAAAATGATTAAAACCTGATTTCTTAAGTTTCAGTATTTCATTTGTTGTACGCTTCAATCTTACTTCTTGAAATTCGTCTGTCACAGTCCCAATCTGTTCAATAAACAGATCGCTCTCATGACAAAGCTTTTTCACCTTTTCCCACTCTTCTTCAGAAGTTGCGCCTACTAGCTCAAAATCTTCTCCACCAAAAAGAATCCATTTAGATAGATCATACTGACCTTCTACCGACTTTAGTGCAGGACTAACTGGAAGTAATCTTTCTTGAATGACAATCCCCACATGACTTGATTCAGCAAGTTCGTTTAATTCACTAGCTAATCCATCACTAATATCATTTAATGCAACACGATCTAAGAGACTAATGAATCGCCCGACCTCTACTCTTGGTGTAGGCCTTTTATGACGTGAAATCAAATATTCTTTATGTAGTGGATCACAAATAACGTCACATTTCCCTAATAGAATATCGAGTCCTGCTGCCGAATCTCCTAAAGGACCTGTTACAAAGACTATATCTCCAGGTTTTGCGCAACTACGCAATGCTTGCACATGTTCTTCAACTTCTCCAATAACAGTTACAGTGATAACTAGCTTATCTGCAATTGATACTGTATCCCCACCGATTAAATCCATTTCATACTTCTTAGCAAGCTCTTCCATTCCATTATAAATAGAAAGAAGGTCTTCCTCTTTCCAGTAAGGTGGAATGGCAATGGATACAAGGTAATAACGTGGAATAGCCCCCATTGCTGCTATATCACTAACATTTACAGCCAACGCTTTATACCCAATGTCAGTCGGAGATGATAGCTCCTTCAAAAAGTGAATACCTTCAACCATTGTATCAACACAAACGACCTGATTATAGTTTTTTGTTGCTTTATAAATGGCAGCGTCATCACCAATTCCAGTCACAATGTTATGTTGAAAAGTTTTATTCGGCTTTACTTTACTGATAAAATCAAATTCGTCCATTATATTCCTCAACTTAGCTATCCTGTATTATGAAAAAACCTTAGGAATATGTATAGCCTAAGGATCCTCTCTTTTTAAGTTTAACGAATAATACTAGTTTATCCAAGTTTTATTCATTATAATTATCTTTTCTATCACAGCTCAATAACTTCAATTTAATCAAAAAAAGACATAAAAAAAACGAAACATCTATGTTTCGTAAGTTTCTATGTATATGGCGGTCCGGACGGGACTCGAACCCGCGACCTCCTGCGTGACAGGCAGGCATTCTAACCAACTGAACTACCGGACCAATGTTTTTTCACGAAGTGAAAATAACTTGGTTGCGGGGACAGGATTTGAACCTGCGACCTTCGGGTTATGAGCCCGACGAGCTACCGAACTGCTCCACCCCGCGATAATAAAAGATATCTAATTATAACTTGAACTTTTTATATTGCCTAATACGGACCGTCCCGATTTCAGAATGTATATTCAAGATGTTGCTCAATCGGTACGCTGAGGTAAATCAATGAAGCATATTCAATCGTGCTCCACCCCGCGATAATATAAAAGAACTACATTATAAACCTGGCAACGTCCTACTCTCACAGGGGGAAACCCCCAACTACCATCGGCGCTGAAGAACTTAACTTCCGTGTTCGGCATGGGAACGGGTGTGACCTCTTCGCTATCGCCACCAGATATTATAAAGTTTGAAGGATGTTCCCTCAAAACTAGATAACGAATTACAATTCATTCACTGAGCTTACGCTTTTAAAATAGGTTAAGTCCTCGATCTATTAGTATCAGTCAGCTCCACACGTCACCGCGCTTCCACCTCTGACCTATCAACCTGATCATCTTTCAGGGATCTTACTAGCTTACGCTATGGGAAATCTCATCTTGAGGGGGGCTTCATGCTTAGATGCTTTCAGCACTTATCCCTTCCGCACATAGCTACCCAGCTATGCCTTTGGCAAGACAACTGGTACACCAGCGGTGCGTCCATCCCGGTCCTCTCGTACTAAGGACAGCTCCTCTCAAATTTCCTACGCCCACGACGGATAGGGACCGAACTGTCTCACGACGTTCTGAACCCAGCTCGCGTACCGCTTTAATGGGCGAACAGCCCAACCCTTGGGACCGACTACAGCCCCAGGATGCGATGAGCCGACATCGAGGTGCCAAACCTCCCCGTCGATGTGGACTCTTGGGGGAGATAAGCCTGTTATCCCCGGGGTAGCTTTTATCCGTTGAGCGATGGCCCTTCCATGCGGAACCACCGGATCACTAAGCCCGACTTTCGTCCCTGCTCGACTTGTAGGTCTCGCAGTCAAGCTCCCTTGTGCCTTTACACTCTCCGAATGATTTCCAACCATTCTGAGGGAACCTTTGGGCGCCTCCGTTACATTTTAGGAGGCGACCGCCCCAGTCAAACTGCCCACCTGACACTGTCTCCCAGCCCGATCAGGGCTGTGGGTTAGAATTTCAATACAGCCAGGGTAGTATCCCACCGACGCCTCCACCGAAGCTAGCGCTCCGGCTTCTCAGGCTCCTACCTATCCTGTACAAGCTGTACCAAAATTCAATATCAGGCTACAGTAAAGCTCCACGGGGTCTTTCCGTCCTGTCGCGGGTAACCTGCATCTTCACAGGTACTATAATTTCACCGAGTCTCTCGTTGAGACAGTGCCCAGATCGTTACGCCTTTCGTGCGGGTCGGAACTTACCCGACAAGGAATTTCGCTACCTTAGGACCGTTATAGTTACGGCCGCCGTTTACTGGGGCTTCGGTTCAAAGCTTCGCTTACGCTAACCTCTCCCCTTAACCTTCCAGCACCGGGCAGGCGTCAGCCCCTATACTTCGCCTTGCGGCTTCGCAGAGACCTGTGTTTTTGCTAAACAGTCGCCTGGGCCTATTCACTGCGGCTTTTCCGGGCTATTAACCCTAAAAAGCACCCCTTCTCCCGAAGTTACGGGGTCATTTTGCCGAGTTCCTTAACGAGAGTTCTCTCGCTCACCTTAGGATTCTCTCCTCGCCTACCTGTGTCGGTTTGCGGTACGGGCACCTCTCACCTCGCTAGAGGCTTTTCTTGGCAGTGTGGAATCAAGAACTTCGGTACTATATTTCCCTCGCCATCACAGCTCAGCCTTAATGACAATGGGATTTGCCTCATTGTCAGCCTAACTGCTTGGACGCGGCATTCCGACGCCGCGCTTACCCTATCCTTCTGCGTCCCCCCATTGCTCAAATGGTGAGGAGGTGGTACAGGAATTTCTACCTGTTGGCCATCGCCTACGCCTTTCGGCCTCGGCTTAGGTCCCGACTTACCCTGAGCGGACGAGCCTTCCTCAGGAAACCTTAGGCATTCGGTGGAGGGGATTCTCACCCCTCTTTCGCTACTCATACCGGCATTCTCACTTCTAAGCGCTCCACCAGTCCTCTCGGTCTGGCTTCTCAGCCCTTAGAACGCTCTCCTACCACTGTTCGTTAGAACAGTCCACAGCTTCGGTGATACGTTTAGCCCCGGTACATTTTCGGCGCAGAGTCACTCGACCAGTGAGCTATTACGCACTCTTTAAATGGTGGCTGCTTCTAAGCCAACATCCTGGTTGTCTAAGCAACTCCACATCCTTTTCCACTTAACGTATACTTTGGGACCTTAGCTGGTGGTCTGGGCTGTTTCCCTCTTGACTACGGATCTTATCACTCGCAGTCTGACTCCTGAACATAAGTCTTTGGCATTCGGAGTTTGACTGAATTCGGTAACCCGATGGGGGCCCCTAGTCCAATCAGTGCTCTACCTCCAAGACTCTCATTTCAAGGCTAGCCCTAAAGCTATTTCGGAGAGAACCAGCTATCTCCAGGTTCGATTGGAATTTCTCCGCTACCCACACCTCATCCCCGCACTTTTCAACGTGCGTGGGTTCGGGCCTCCATTCAGTGTTACCTGAACTTCACCCTGGACATGGGTAGATCACCTGGTTTCGGGTCTACGACCACGTACTTATTCGCCCTGTTCAGACTCGCTTTCGCTGCGGCTCCGTCTTATCAACTTAACCTTGCACGGGATCGTAACTCGCCGGTTCATTCTACAAAAGGCACGCCATTACCCATTAACGGGCTTTGACTACTTGTAGGCACACGGTTTCAGGATCTATTTCACTCCCCTTCCGGGGTGCTTTTCACCTTTCCCTCACGGTACTGGTTCACTATCGGTCACTAGGGAGTATTTAGCCTTGGGAGATGGTCCTCCCTGCTTCCGACGGGATTTCACGTGTCCCGCCGTACTCAGGATCCACTCTGGAGGGAACGAAGTTTCAACTACAGGGTTGTTACCTTCTTTGACGGGCCTTTCCAGACCTCTTCATTTACTCCGTTCCTTTGTAACTCCGTATAGAGTGTCCTACAACCCCAAGAGGCAAGCCTCTTGGTTTGGGCTAATTCCGTTTCGCTCGCCGCTACTCAGGAAATCGCGTTTGCTTTCTCTTCCTCCGGGTACTTAGATGTTTCAGTTCCCCGGGTCTGCCTTTATCATCCTATGTATTCAGATGAAAATACTGCTCCATTACGAACAGTGGGTTTCCCCATTCGGAAATCTCCGGATCAAAGCTTACTTACAGCTCCCCGAAGCATATCGGTGTTAGTACCGTCCTTCATCGGCTCCTAGTGCCAAGGCATCCACCGTGCGCCCTTAACAACTTAACCTTTGACATCGAAGATGTCATTTTTAAAAATTATTAAGAGAATCACTAAACTAAGCGTTTAAACTCAGTGAATTACTTGAATTGTTTTCGTTATCTAGTTTTCAAGGAACATAAAACACAGGATCTTCAATGCAAGATGCATTTAGACTCCTATGTATGAGTCTTACTTATTATAGAAAGATCAGATGATCTCTCAAAACTAAACAAAATACCAAGCGTACCTCTATATCCTTAGAAAGGAGGTGATCCAGCCGCACCTTCCGATACGGCTACCTTGTTACGACTTCACCCCAATCATCTGTCCCACCTTAGGCGGCTGGCTCCTTACGGTTACCCCACCGACTTCGGGTGTTACAAACTCTCGTGGTGTGACGGGCGGTGTGTACAAGGCCCGGGAACGTATTCACCGCGGCATGCTGATCCGCGATTACTAGCGATTCCAGCTTCATGCAGGCGAGTTGCAGCCTGCAATCCGAACTGAGAATGGTTTTATGGGATTCGCTTAACTTCGCAGTCTCGCAGCCCTTTGTACCATCCATTGTAGCACGTGTGTAGCCCAGGTCATAAGGGGCATGATGATTTGACGTCATCCCCACCTTCCTCCGGTTTGTCACCGGCAGTCATCTTAGAGTGCCCAACTGAATGCTGGCAACTAAGATCAAGGGTTGCGCTCGTTGCGGGACTTAACCCAACATCTCACGACACGAGCTGACGACAACCATGCACCACCTGTCACTTCGTCCCCCGAAGGGGAACCTTCTATCTCTAGAAGTAGCGAAGGATGTCAAGACCTGGTAAGGTTCTTCGCGTTGCTTCGAATTAAACCACATGCTCCACCGCTTGTGCGGGCCCCCGTCAATTCCTTTGAGTTTCAGTCTTGCGACCGTACTCCCCAGGCGGAGTGCTTAATGCGTTTGCTGCAGCACTAAAGGGCGGAAACCCTCTAACACTTAGCACTCATCGTTTACGGCGTGGACTACCAGGGTATCTAATCCTGTTCGCTCCCCACGCTTTCGCGCCTCAGTGTCAGTTACAGACCAGAAAGTCGCCTTCGCCACTGGTGTTCCTCCAAATCTCTACGCATTTCACCGCTACACTTGGAATTCCACTTTCCTCTTCTGCACTCAAGTTCCCCAGTTTCCAATGACCCTCCACGGTTGAGCCGTGGGCTTTCACATCAGACTTAAGAAACCACCTGCGCGCGCTTTACGCCCAATAATTCCGGACAACGCTTGCCACCTACGTATTACCGCGGCTGCTGGCACGTAGTTAGCCGTGGCTTTCTGGTTAGGTACCGTCAAGGTACCAGCAGTTACTCTGGTACTTGTTCTTCCCTAACAACAGAACTTTACGACCCGAAGGCCTTCATCGTTCACGCGGCGTTGCTCCGTCAGACTTTCGTCCATTGCGGAAGATTCCCTACTGCTGCCTCCCGTAGGAGTCTGGGCCGTGTCTCAGTCCCAGTGTGGCCGATCACCCTCTCAGGTCGGCTACGCATCGTTGCCTTGGTGAGCCGTTACCTCACCAACTAGCTAATGCGCCGCGGGTCCATCTGTAAGTGATAGCTAGAAGCCATCTTTTAATTTCGAACCATGCGGTTCAAAATGTTATCCGGTATTAGCTCCGGTTTCCCGGAGTTATCCCAATCTTACAGGCAGGTTACCCACGTGTTACTCACCCGTCCGCCGCTAGGTCCGAAGACCTCGCTCGACTTGCATGTATTAGGCACGCCGCCAGCGTTCGTCCTGAGCCAGGATCAAACTCTCCAATAAAGTAGTTTGACTTGCTCATGTTTTTTGTACTATATAGTACGTTTTGTTGATTTAAAATCAACGTTGATACGCTTGGTTTTGTTTAGTTTTCAAAGATCATTTTGGAGCGGGTGAAGGGAATCGAACCCTCATCATCAGCTTGGAAGGCTGAGGTTTTACCACTAAACTACACCCGCATATATTTTGCTCGACTGGTCGGGAAGACAGGATTCGAACCTGCGACCCCTTGGTCCCAAACCAAGTGCTCTACCAAGCTGAGCTACTTCCCGCAATAGGATTGGCGCGCCCGAGAGGAGTCGAACCCCTAACCTTTTGATCCGTAGTCAAACGCTCTATCCAATTGAGCTACGGGCGCAATATTTATTTCGAAAAGCTTTGTTCTCGCTTGAGCGACTTAACTATCGTATCATCCGGTAACGAGATTGTCAACACTTTTTTTAAAAGAATTTTTTTGGTGCGGCCGAGAGGACTTGAACCTCCACGGGGTCGCCCCCACTAGGCCCTCAACCTAGCGCGTCTGCCATTCCGCCACGACCGCGAAACCTATGAAAGTTATTTCACCATGAAAAACTTTGGTGCGGGTGAAGGGACTTGAACCCCCACGTCACAAGGACACTAGATCCTAAGTCTAGCGCGTCTGCCAATTCCGCCACACCCGCATGGTGTGTAAATGGTGAGCCATGAAGGACTCGAACCTTCGACCCTCTGATTAAAAGTCAGATGCTCTACCAACTGAGCTAATGGCTCTAGATTTTAAAACACTCTTAGTTTAGACATCCAAATCTCAGGAAGTAAATTCAAGGAGTAGCTCGATTTGTATGCTGAAGTTTCACTTTGCAGTCTATTCAATCGTGCTCTACCAACTGAGCTAATGGCTCTAACTAGTAAAAATGGCTGGGCTAGCTGGATTCGAACCAACGCATGTCGCAGTCAAAGTGCGATGCCTTACCGCTTGGCTATAGCCCAATATGTTTCAATAACAAGAGTTTAACTATAACAAACTCTCAATTTAAAATCAAGGGTTATTTCAAAAAAAAATAATGGCGGTCCGGACGGGACTCGAACCCGCGACCTCCTGCGTGACAGGCAGGCATTCTAACCAACTGAACTACCGGACCAATGTTTTTTCACAAAGTGAAAATAACGAACCTTAACTCATGAAGTAAATAAACCGAACTTTACCCACCAAGTGGTAATAGCTATTTACTAAGAGAAAAATAAGGAGCGAGCTAAACATACGCTCACTTCCAAGTCTTTCTTCGTATGAGATGACCCATACGGGATTCGAACCCGTGTTACCGCCGTGAAAGGGCGGTGTCTTAACCGCTTGACCAATGGGCCATATAAAATAATATGGCGGAGAAGGAGGGATTTGAACCCTCGCGCCGCTTACGCGACCTACACCCTTAGCAGGGGCGCCTCTTCAGCCACTTGAGTACTTCCCCATATGGCTCCGCAGGCAGGACTCGAACCTGCGACCGATCGGTTAACAGCCGATAGCTCTACCACTGAGCTACTGCGGATTAATAACAAAAGACTTCCTTTATTATAAAGAGTAAAGTTTGTCCTGTCAAGAAATTGGATAATTTCACTTGCCGTCAACGACGACTTTTATAATTTATCATAATTCATTCTTTGACGTCAACCCTTTTTAAAAAGATATATTTTCCCAGCGCATTTCCCACAAACCATACGCGTCGTATCAACTTTCCTCTTCCTATAATAAAGCTGTCCACATTCCTTACACTTATACACAAGTGTTACTCTAGGTTTCGTTTCTTTACTATATAAAGGTGTACAAAACCTTGGAGCCCCCACTTTAGTTAATAACTCTTTAAACTCACGATCACCATGCTTATATCCCCTACCTTCTATATGCAGATGATAATGACAAAGTTCATGTTTTATAATCCCTATCATTTCATCCAAGCCATGTTCTTCGTAATATTTAGGGTTTATATCAATATTATGGCTAGCAAGCATATAGCGCCCACCAGTCGTTCTCAGTCTTTTATTAAACGTCGCTTTATGCCTAAATACCTTTTGAAAAAATTCTAGAGAAATTGCTTCTACTAGCTCCTGTAATTGTTCATTATCCATCATTTTTTATCACCCATTAAAAAATGTAACATACTCCTCGTCCTGTGAATACATTATAAACACCCATATACCAAATGATTGGTTAAGGAGGTAGATGAACATGCCATCATGGCTACAAAATCAAATGCAGCGCGCTTTTTATGAAAAAAACCGTTATCAGATAAAATTACTTAATCAATGCTGGTTTTTCTATCGAGAAAAGGAAGCGAATTAAGAAATAAGATTTCCCTAAAAAGCCAAATCTATTATATATAATTAAGAAAGATCCCTCAGCTCCTAATACAAGATACAGAGGGATCTTTTTTTCATCATTATTCTTGGCGTTTTTTAAAATTTGATGCTAATTAGTTTCCACTTCAAAGAGTGTAGTCAGTCATCGTTTACACCTAATACCAGTGTTAGGAAGAAAGAAGAGACAAAAAAATCTTGTACCCTGTGGAAAAAATGGAACTTAAGACTTTTCAAAGAAAGCAACACTCTATGTGAAAATTGCCTTATTCTTTTACCATCGTAAGAGCAACTCTTCCTTTTTTCATGTCCACCTCATCAACCCATATTGTCACGACATCTCCAACTGAAACGATATCAAGTGGATGTTTGACGAATGAATGACTCAATTTTGAAATATGGACTAGACCATCTTGTTTTACACCAATATCTACAAATGCACCAAAGTCCACAACATTACGAACCGTCCCTTGTAATTCCATCCCTTTTTCTAAGTCTTCTAGTTTCAAAACATCCTTTTTCAACAAAGGTTTTGAGACTTCATCACGCGGATCACGTTCAGGTCTGATTAACGCATCGCAAATATCTTTCAGAGTTAACTCACCAATGGAAAGTTCCTCTGCTATTTCTTTTATGTGTATCTTTTTAATTTTATCTTTCAGTTCCTCACTACCTAAGTCTGCTTCAGATGCGTCAAGCTTTGCAAGAAGCTTTTTCACTTCACTGTAACGCTCTGGGTGAATACCTGTTCGATCAAGAGGCTGATCACCTTCCACGACACGTAAAAATCCAATACACTGCTCATACGTTTTTGCACCCAAGCGCGGAATGTCTTTTAGCTGCTTACGATTAGAGAATCTACCAAGCTCTTCTCTCTTCTTCACAACGTTATTAGCGACAGCTTTACTTAGACCTGCTACATATTGCAGGAGTGAGGAAGAGGCTGTATTCACATTGACCCCTACTTGGTTAACAACCGTTTCCACCACAAAGGTTAAGGAATCATTAAGCTTCTTTTGTGAAACATCATGTTGATATTGCCCAACCCCTACTGATTTCGGATCAATCTTCACAAGCTCGGCCAACGGATCCTGTAGTCTCCTCGCTATCGAGACAGCACTTCTTTCTTCTACTTGAAGATCCGGGAACTCTTCTCTAGCCAGGTCAGAAGCAGAATAAACACTTGCACCCGCCTCATTGACGATTAAGTAAGATGTATCTCCTTCTACTTCCTTTAAAATATCAGCGATGAATTGCTCAGTCTCTCGAGAAGCCGTTCCATTTCCAATCGCAACAACCTCGATTCGGTGTTTTTTTAGGACATCCTTTACTGTTTCTCTTGCTTGCTCAAGCTTTTTAACCGGAGGATGCGGGTACACAACACCTATATAAAGCATTTTTCCCGTTTCATCAACAACGGCTAATTTACACCCTGTTCGGTAAGCCGGATCGACACCTAGCACCATTCTCCCTTTCAAAGGTGGCTGCAATAAAAGATTTCGTAAGTTTTCAGAGAAAATATGAATTGCGCGGTCTTCGGCTTTTTCTGAAAGCTCTTTTCGAATTTCTCGTTCAATTGACGGCTGGATAAGGCGCTTATATGCATCCTCAATAGTATCTGACAAAATCTCTTGTACAAGAGTAGAAGGTTTTTTCATGATCTCTCTTTTTAAATATGAAACAACCTGATCAGTCGGGGGTTGAATGGAAACCCTTAATATACCCTCTTTTTCACCGCGATTTAGCGCGAGCACTCGGTGAGGGACAATTTTTTGAATCGGCTCTTCATAGTCATAATACATTTCAAAAATATTCTTCTCATCTTTCTCTTCATCTTTTGCAACAGTAGCGATGCTTCCTCTTTTAAACGTAGTATCACGAATCCACTGACGATAAGCAGGCTCATCCGAAATTTGTTCTGCAATAATATCTTTGGCCCCTTGAATGGCTTCTTCCGCTGATGTTACTTCTTTCTCTTCGTTTACAAATTCACGAGCCTTACCTAATATATCACCTTGAGATGGTAACTCTAAAATCCAGTGAGCAAGTGGCTCCAATCCTTTTTCTTTTGCGATTGTCGCTTTCGTTCTTCGTTTTTGCTTATATGGTCTATATAAATCCTCAACCTGTTGTAATTTCATTGACTTTTGAATATCTATTTTTAGCTGCTCCGTTAATTTTCCTTGTTCCTCAATCAGACGAATAACTTCTTCTTTACGGTTTTCAAGATTTTGTATGTATGTCCATTGATCTGAAATATCGCGGATTTGCACCTCATCGAGAGCTCCTGTTTGTTCTTTTCGATAACGAGCAATAAACGGGACGGTATTTCCTTCTTCAATTAACTTGATGACATTCTCAATTTGCTTCACATTAATCGTAAGTTCCTTGCTCATATGTCGTATAATACGTTCCTGTTTTTCAATCATCTAGCAATCCTCCAAATCCAATTCTTACATGCATTCTTTTATTTTACCAAAAATTAACGCTCTATTAAATGGGGCACTCTTAGCTACGGCCTACTTACTGATCCAATTAGCCATCTCTTTTTTCGATGATGAACCTTTTTTGCATCAAATAGAGCTATTAGTTCTATCAAGGAATCATACAAACAACAGGACTCTCGCACGAGCAAAGACCTAGAATCAAAGGAAAATAAATAAGCCGATCAACTCTTTTAAATAAAATTAAAAAAGCTGACCGACTATATAGGTTAAATCATCATTTCGATTGGTTGTATATTCTTCTAAGGAATTTGATAATTCTTCAATAGAGTGATTGTTTTTAAGTACTGACTTTACGGCTGGGAGAACTAATCCGTCGGTATGAATAAGGAATTTAGAGCCTTCTTCATATGAGTATGTGTGAGTTCGATACTTTTGTGGTTTTCCTGATAAGTATCCTAATATAGGTAGAGGGTAAACAAAGGTTCCAGACGGAGTACTTAAGATAAACCTGATATTCCCTACAGAGCTATAGGTAAATGTCTTGTTTCGGAAATCTATTTTTAAAATAGATACCGTTGCACCACGCTTATCTTTCAATTCCTTGTTACAAAGATCAATTAATTCCTCAACGTCTTTTTCTTGGTTTTGTTCAACAAGAGAACTAATGGCTGAAGACGATTCATTAGCTCTTTCTCCACTTCCTAACCCATCCGCTAATGCACAGATGAAATATTCATCTGTAGCTCGTATGAAATAGCTGTCTCCACAACAAGTTTTTCCTTGTTTCGGTAACTGGTATGCTAATGTATGAACGTGGTTATTTGCTTCCGTGACAATCATTTATTCAACTCCGAAGGCATATCTTTCGCAAGCGCCTCTCGTAGCTTTTGAATAGCTCGTCTTTGCAAACGTGATACATGCATTTGAGAAATCCCTAATTGTTCACCAGTTTCCTTTTGACTCTTGTTCATCAGAAAAGTACAGTCGATAATCTCCCTTTCCCTATCCGAGAGAACATGCAAGACACTTTCGAGCATAAGCTTTTGATTAACCTGCTCATAGCCCTCGTCTTGAGAGCCAACTATATCTAAAATGGTTACGGTACTACCATCAGAATCAGCTTCAATAGAATGATCAACAGATAGGGCTTGGTAGCTTTTCCCCATTTCCATTGTTTCTAGAACTTCCTCTTCGGTAACTCCTAAATAATCTGCAATTTCCTGCACTTTGGGAGACCGCGAATTTTCATTCGTTAGTTTATCTACAGTCGCTTTAATCTTCGGACCTAATTCCTTAATTCTCCTCGGAACATGGACACTCCAAGTCTTATCCCTTAAGAAACGCTTAATTTCCCCGATAATAGTAGGTATCGCAAATGCTTCAAAAGGTTTCCCAATCTCAGGGTCAAATCTTCTAATAGCACCTAATAAGCCAATCATTCCAACCTGTCTTAAATCCTCATGAAAGCTTTTCCCTTTAGAATACTTTCTCGCTAAGGTTTCAACTAACCCTGTGTAATGTTCAACAAGTGCTAACTGAGCAGTTTTGCTTTCTGTTTGCTGAAAATCTAAAATGAGCTCAGTTATCTCTTCTTTAGTTAGCTTCGTAGTTTGAGATGGTTGTGCCATGATCTATCCGCTCCCCACTTAAATACTTTATCATGAAGACCGTCACTCCTGAATTGACTAAAACGCGGACTTCATCCATGAGCGTTTCCATCAAATAGAGACCTAACCCTCCCTCTGGAAGCTGATCAACAGGACTTTGAGAAGAATAAGGACCAAGTTCGTTCTTTGTTTTTTCAAAATCAAAGCTTTTTCCATTATCAGCAATCATTACTTCGAGGCGGTCATCGTATAAACCAAAACCTACTACCACCTCGCCATCCTCGCTATTCTTATAAGCATGCTGAACAGCGTTTGTACATGCTTCACTTGTCGCAATCTTTAAATCTTCAATATCATCATAGGAATATCCCATTCTACTAGCGATACCTGAAAGAGTGAGTCTAATAATCCCCACATATTCAGGCTTAGCTGGAACCTTCATTTCGATATAATCTACTAATTGCTTCATTGCACGCCACCCTCTGACTTTGAAGATATATCAATGATGTCACTTAGCCCTGTAATACTAAACAAGCGTTCCAAGCGATCTGATAATTCAACTAATATGAGTTGACCTTCATTCTTTCTTACGTTTTTCAATAATCCAACAAACACGCCTAATCCAGTACTATCCATATACGATACATTTTGTAAGTTAACCGTTATAACAGCGTTTGGTTCATCAGCCAAAGGTAGTAATGCTTCTCTAAGCTTTGGAGCTGTATAGGCATCTATTTCACCCGCAACCGCTACCAACGTCTGAGTCGAACCCTCTTTACTAATATCTATTTTTAAATTCACCCGATTTCACCTCATCAAAAGACTAGTATGCTATTACATACCCGACTCGAACACCCATTAAACCATTCTTCTAATAATTATTAATGTAAAATCATCCCTTAATTGGAAATCCTGCATTCGTTCGAAATGTCGGTAAATCTTTTCTACAATTTCCTGTGAAGTTAAATGCTTATATGTACGGATTAAATCTGTAATGGCACTTCTTTCAACAAATCCGTCTTCTGTTCGTGATTCTGTTACTCCATCTGACAATAGAACGACCATATCACCACTCTCAACAGTTTTTGTATATTGTTGATATTGCACATTATGATCTACTCCAAGTACTAGCCCTTTTGCCAAAAGATCTTCAAAGGTATCAGTTGAAGAACGATAATAAAATCCCGGCTCATGGCCAGCCGACGCATATGTAAATGTATGGTCTAATATGTTGTACATTCCATAGAACATCGTAATAAACATGCTTGGATCAACGTTTTGCTCCACGACACGATTTAAGTTTTCTAGAATTTGATTAGGATTTTTTCTCGATTCCGGAAAGCTGTCCATTGCATACTTGATCATGGACATACATAATGCTGCCGGAATTCCTTTTCCAATCACATCAGCAACCGCGATACTAATCCCCTGCTCATCATGTACAAAGTGATGATAATCTCCATTCATTTGCTTTGCCGGAACACTAATTGCTCCTATATCTAAAGACTGCGAGGAAGGTACCGTTGTTTCCAATAGTGTTTTTTGAACATTTGCAGCTATTTGAATTTCTGAACGGATCTCTAATTGTTGATCGCGCAGGCTTTGATGCTCTTGGTATGCCAGTCCATACCCCATCATAACTTCCAATAAGAAATCTAATGAAGAAAGAACTTCATTTTGAATATCTGGAAACAGCTCTTGAAGAACTTTACGATGTGTACTTATTATTTCTTCAGGCGGAATTTGGTGTTCAATCGTTTTCCTACTAAATTTTTGTCCTTGATATAGAGCTGTTTCGGTTTGTTCGTTCAAATAATTTCTTAATAGCTCACGATATTTTGTCTCTAGAAAATCACGATACTCCATTTATGTCCTCCTACCGAAGCCATTTCACCGCTTGAATATCCGTTCCTTCACCTACTATGGAAGTGATATCAAATTCATCCATCAAACGTTTTACCCCTGGCAATCCAGCGCCTAATCCACCAGATGTTGAAAATCCATCTTCCATTACCTTACGGATGTCGGGTATACCCGGCCCATTATCAATGGCTATTATTTTTAATCCATTTTTCCCAAGGTCACTTATTCTTTCAATTCGCATTTCACCTTGACCTGCATATAAATAAATATTACGAGCCAGTTCAGAGATAGCAGTTGTGATTCGCGCTTGATCAACTGTTCCAAATCCGAGCTCTTTTGCAACGTTACGCCCCAGTTGGCGAGCTGCAACTATGTCCCATTCGGTGACAATTTTGACACAGGATTGGTTATCCATGCTTACTCCCCCAACTCCCGCTGTAATGTTTCAAGCCCTTTTTCTAAATCTAAAGCTGTTTGAACATCCTCAAGCTGAATGCCCAATTCAATTAAAGTAATTGCTACTGCAGGTTGTATTCCTGTTAAAACAACCTTTGCCCCCATTAAACGTGACATACTAATAACATCACCAAGAACCTTAGCAATAAACGAATCAATGACATCCACTGATGTTAAATCAATTACGACGCCATTTGCTCCTGTTTCATGGATTTTATTCAAAAGATCTTCTTGAAACTGCAAAGCGGTTTGATCATCCAATTCCCATTGAATAGATATTAACAAGCAATTATGCAATTTTAAAATCGGTATTCTGGCATTCATTCACTATTCCCCCAGTGATCCAATTTGACGGTTTGTCATTTCTAAAGCGGATTCAATTCCCTTTTGTAAGCTATTCTTTGTGATCACTTGACTTAAGTCGATGCCTAAATTAACAATGGTTTGTGCAATCTCAGGTCTAATTCCAACAAGTAAGCATTTTGCTCCCACAAGACGAACAGCTTCAGAAGCTTGAATAATGTGATGAGCAACCATTGTATCAACCACAGGAACTCCTGTGATATCAATGAGTACTACTTCTGCCCGATGTTTCACAACACCTTCTAGAAGATTCTCCATAATTCGCTTCGCTCGATCTGTATCAATTGTTCCAACAAGCGGCATGACTGTTATATTGTCAAAAACAGGTATAAGTGGCGCTGATAATTCTTGTAGAGCAATTTTTTGTAATGATACTGTGCGCTCCCAAGAGGATGCATATTGAAAAAGCACTTCATTATTAACAGGCGCTATCCACTTATCAAATGCCAATACAAGCGACATCTTCTCCTCATCTGAATGGTCGGTTGTCATTTTCTCAAAAATTAGTTTTCCTAAATCTCCTAAACTAGTAGAAATAAAACGCAATGACCAACCCATTTGAACAACTTTATGAGAAAACGCAATGACTTTATCCGTCAGATCTTCTTCTGGTTGTCTAAAGTGTTGAAGTAAGATGGTAAGATATTCATTACATATATTCGTATAGGCTTGATCAGAAATGACAGTTGATACTTTAAAATTGTCCTCAACCTTCATTTTATTGGTCCATTCTGTTAGTAGGTCTTCTCGATTATTTTGAATAAACTCCAAAAATGGATTTGAAGAATGGTTCATCTTTCACTACTCCTCCTCAACTTTTACTTCATGGTATCCTTATTTATTATAACGACTCCAATTGATAAAAAAAAGAAATTAACTGTTTCTAGGATAATTGGTCCATTTTGAAAAGGTTAATTTCTTTTTAAGATAAGTTTATTTTTCTTCTTCACTTTACGTACATTTTTTGTAAAAGGCTATTTTCATTATACGAAAAAGACTATATTCTCTTAAATTCATAGTAAATCGGAACATAGCGTAATAAAAGAGCCCCTTAAAATGACCACTCGGATTTCAGAGAAAGAGAAAAGCCATTCTTACCTTTTATAACAGATGATGCAAAGTGGTTGTTATGTAAACGAAAAAAAGTTGCTTTTGCGAGCAACCTTTATTCATATGTGAATATTTATTTTTCAGAAAATTAAAAATCGATAAGTCCTAAGCTTATTTGCAAGGCTTCGTCAACTTTATCCATCATCTCATCATCAAGATGGGTAATCTTATCCGTTAGCCTTTGCTTATCAATCGTTCGAATCTGTTCTAGAAGGATAACCGAATCCCTTTCAAACCCGTAACGCTGTGCATCAATTTCAACATGAGTTGGCAATTTTGCTTTTTGAATTTGGGCCGTAATTGCCGCTATAATAACTGTAGGACTAAAGCGGTTTCCGATATCGTTTTGGATAATTAATACAGGACGTACGCCACCTTGCTCCGAGCCTACAACTGGTGATAAATCAGCAAAATAAACGTCGCCTCGTTTAACAATCAAATGATTAACCCCCGCTTACTAAGCGTTCAACGGTATGGTCAGCCTCAGATTCTGCCAAGAATGCTTCAGATGCAATGTTTAAATTAATCTTCGCCATCTCCATGTAGCCACGTCTCATAGATTCGCGAATTTGGCGCTTCTTACGCTCACGAATGTACATTTTAGTTGCTTGATAAATAAGCTCGTTTCTGTTTCCGTTTTCCTGTTTTACTAGTCCATCCAATTCTGATACTAATGCTTGAGGTAACTGAATTAAGATTTCTGTTGTTGCGCTGGATTCAGACACAAACATACACCTCCACCAAACTTACCATCCTAATATTCATTCCACATTTAATAATAACATCTACAGACCAATAAGCAAAGTATTTTCCTTAAAAACCGTCCTCTACTTACGTACCAATTCGCCTGCATCTGTTATCTTTACGTAAAACATAAATCCCTCACCACTATTATGTTTGGGAGATAGGAGATATGCACTCCACACATGAACTTTCTAAACACACCTAATTTTCCGAAAAATTTCTCCTTACATCCTTTATGTCCGGAAATAAATCTCAAATCTAATGCCCTTCACTATTATCGTCATGTGTAAAGGAATTATTCATCAAGTTATGATTTTGTTCAAATCATCTATCAACCAACTCCACTTATACTTTTCCTGGTCTTTTTAGAAGAAGTGGATTTGCCTTTTCAATTATACGCTGCTTTTTGAAAAAGATGCGAGGAACTCGTGAAGAGATCGTGCAGGGAACCTCATAATTAATGGTTTCTAGTCGTTCTGCCACTTCATCGGAGGAGATTACTTCATTTCCTTGCCTACCAATAAGCGTTACGTTTGTACCGACCGGTAGCTCATATGGTAATTTTACCATACACTGATCCATACAGATTCTTCCGACTAATTGCATTCGCTTGCCCTCTATTAACACTTCGGAATCCTGCAATTTCCGCAACCAGCCATCAGCATATCCTATTGGAAGGGTACCAATCCATTCGTTTTCTTCTGCTTCATATGTTGCACCATAGCTTACTTTATCGCCCTTTTTTAATTGTTTTACATGGACAAGCTTTGTTTTTAAAGAAAATGCTTCATGGAGTTCAAAAGGCAATTCCTTTTTCATTTCAACAGAAGGGGTTAATCCATACATAGAAATCCCTTGTCTCACTGCATTGTATAAGCTTGCTTTATCCTTCAACCCTGCAGCACTATTCGCACAATGAATCAATAAATTCCCCTTTGGAACATCTGCTATTACTTCCTGGAACTTGGCAAGTTGCTTTAAATAATAAGGAGAATTTGTCTCATCTGCAGTTGCAAAATGAGTAAAGATTCCCTCTATATGAAAATGCTCATGTTCTTGAGCAAACTCTAAAATTGCCTGTAGCTCATCCACTCCTGTAACACCTAGGCGCCCCATACCTGTGTCAACCTTCACATGTAACAACACATCGCCTTGATCGACATATTGACTTGCTTCCTTTGCCCAATCTAAAGAAAAGATAGTCAAGGTAATTCCATAGCTTACCGCAACATGCACATCTTGAGCTCGGGTTGCTCCCATTACAAGGATCGGACAATCAAATCCAGCCTGCCTTAATTGAATCGCTTCATCCAAAAAAGCCACAGCTAACATGGAAGCTCCTGATTCTAACGCAGCATGAGCAACTTGTATCGCTCCATGTCCATACGCATTCGCTTTGACAACCGCTATAATTTTTGTTTGCTCTCCAATCAGCTTTTTCATTGCCGACACATTTTGAGAGATTGCATCTAAGTTCACTTCCACCCAAGTATCTCGGTAAAAACCTTCCTGCATCGATCATTCCACTTCCTTACACCATAAACAATTTGTTTATCTTGATTATCGCGAGGAAAAGGGCATATTGTCAAATAACGAGCTAAAGAATTCAGAACTAGCCACCTTTTTAGGCATGCAATACTTGATAAATAAACAACCACTTACAAAAAGAAAAAAGTCATCCTTCCTACAAATAATCCTAAAAAAACAGGAAGAAAAGAGCGACTCTCCCGTTTTAGAGATAATAAAAAAAAGGGCGGTCTCCCACCCTTTTTAGCTTACTTGGCCGCTTGCCCTTGAACAGACTTCGCCACCATGAGCATTTCCTCTTCTGTTAAATCTTCAGAAGCAAGCATATAATCAACACCATCATGCGTCCATGAAAGTGAGTTTTCGGATAACGCACCAATTGTAAAACCAAGATCTGTAGGAGATCCATTTACATACGTTGAAGTAGATGCTGAAGCAGGTGTAGCTATTTCAGCACTTTCTTGGATTAATGTAAAGGATTTTTCCCCACCAAAGGATAGAATAACTCTTTTTCCATTCTCTGTTTCAATCTCCGTTTCTTCGAGTAATTTCACTCCATTCGGTTGCTCAAGAGGGTATTTTACCGCAAATGGCTCTTTATCACCTGTTGCCATCGTTGGTACCTCGATTTGTGCACTAGACATGTTTTTCTCTACATCAAAGGAATTATCGTCAAAGGATGCATTAAATTCAAAGCTCGTGAACTCAACCACGACGAGTGGATTACGATCTGTATCCATCACTTTTACCATTTGAGGCGCTAAATCTTTTTTGTTGAATGTGATCTCTTGCATTGGAAGCATTTTATTGTTTTGATAATTTGTTTTCGTCTCAAATACATATTCGTTTTCTGCTGCACTAAATTTGGCCTCTGGATCATTTAAGATGTCTTTAATTAATGACTCATAAAGGTAGGCTTGACTACTATTTTGTGGCCAATCACTTTGGAAGCGGAAGCTTTTATTAAGTGCTGGTGTTAACACAAATACGCCTTCATCATTTCGTAAAATCATTTGACTTTGCTCTTTTTGAGCATTTTTAAGGTTTACACGATAATACGTTGGACCCTTATGCCAAATTTCAATTTCATACTCCTGTGGTTCGTTACCAGTTTGCAATGTCATCTTTCCAGTTGCCTTGTACCCCGACATTTCTTCCATCTTCTTTTCTAACGCTTGGACTACATCAGCTTGTGATTTCTCTCCACACCCTGCAAGAGAAAGTACTGTTAAAAGCCCTACTAATAATAACATCAAGCTTTTTTTCAACTCTTTCAACCCCTTTGCTTCATATAACGTTAAAAAGGAAGATTTCGGTTGCTAAGACTCATCTCATTTTGTGAGTACTCAAATAGCCATATATTTTTTAAAATGAATGGATGAAACCTCTAAACAACTTGTCTTCCCTATCGCATTACCAAATATATGAGACAAACTTTCTAGATATGCCGATTTCCTTTACAAATTTAAGAGTCTTTATGAAAAGGAGGGAGCCAGCATGATAGAATAAGTGGAAGGATAATTTTACATATTTTTTTTACAAGAAGTCCATTCTCTACTATATGAGTGGAAACATCGCCTCATTACGAAAGGAGTTTTTTCAACTGAAGAAAGATCTTTTAAGTTCGATTTTATCCGTAGGTATATCGTTAATACTATTCCCCTTTCTCCTCGGAATGGAGAATTCGTTAAAGGGTCCCATTTTCAGCTACATCGAGGCTTTTATTATGTACGCTATATTTTCCTTGCCTTATCTGATCCTTATAGGTGTTCCCGTACATATAGTGAGTAGAGTAGCAACGAAAAACATGAAAACCTATAAATGGGTCACAAGCTTTTTTCTACATGTCATACCAGCTCTACTCATTGGATATTTCCTATTTAAAAACACACTTTTCTTTTTAGGGTCAACAGTGGTGATTTCGGTGATCTTTTTCTCAGTAGGCTACCTACTCAACTCTATAGGTGCTTCTAAAAGGCAGAAGCTCATCATTGCTCTGTTACCGTTTATCCTATGGCTCCTTATTTTGATACCAACCATTCTAACTGAAACAACTAATAAAGCATTAATGAATGAGCCAAATCCAGAAGTCGAGGTACTTGTAAACGAAACATCCTTTAAACCAAGACCCAGTTTTTGTTGGAATAGCGACGGTAGCGCTGGCTGTTTTGAGGATAAAGAGCCCTTTCTCTTACCCATTGATCCAATTGGAGAGGAAATTCAAACAAACGGTGACGTAACCGTTAAGGTTCTCCTGCACAATACAGAAAGAAGCTACACGATAGAGGCGTATTATTTCGATGAGGAGAACTCGATACAAAAAGTGACAGGTGATCCACACTCCTTTACCCTGCCACAACACATCCAAGAGCAAGCAGTTAAAGTAATTGCCACAATGGACTCTTCAAAAAAAGGATCATTTTTCATTCCAATAAGGACCGGAAATCGTTAAACAATACATGTAAACCCACGATCGCCAAGTCTCTTTTCTAGGCTTGGCATCGTTCATTTTTCTAAAATCACCTGTGCCGCTGCAAACTGTCGTGTATGTGTAATCGAGACATGAATCGTTCTCTTTTCTGTTTGATTTTTTAGGATGGTTACAGTCGGTTTACCCCCCTCATTTAAGACCTCGATATCAAGAAAGCTAATTTCCTCACCTATTCCCGTACCTATGGCTTTTGAGTAAGCCTCTTTTACAGCAAATCTTCCGGCTAGAAACTCAACTTTCCGTTCTTTAGAAAGAGTGGCAAACCTTTCAATCTCCCCCACTGTTAGAATTCGTTTAATAAATCCCGGCTGTCTCTCAACAATTCGTCTAATTCGATCTAATTCAATCATATCTAATCCAATTCCAGTTATCATAAAGTAATCTCCTTCCCCGCTACTCTTCATAGTTCTATTTTATACAACTTGTACATATTCATGTTAGTATATCATCAAGAGGCTTGATTCTTTTAGCAGTAAGTATAGGTAAGCTTCGATGGCAGTCACGCTAAAAGTGGTCAAAACGTGAATAAAATAAGCTTTTCCGTTAATAAATTGTGCAAAAGCGAAAATAAAACATAGAATTCCGTTAATAAAGTCTCGAAAAGCGAAAATAAAATGATGAAATATGTTCATATCGCCCAAAACTGTCATGTCATGGACTTCAATTGTCCATTCCTACTACTTAATTTTTACGAAAAGGAGTATTCTTATGTTCACAAGGACAGAAAGCTTTCAATCCTTTATACGATTTTATCCCGTAGTCTCTGTTATTGCGGCCATCCACATCTTCTTCTGGCTCCTATTTCTAATCCCTCTGCCTACAACACAAATTGTATTGCGATTATTAGAAGGATATAATGCCGGGATTGCAGCAGGTGAATATTGGAGATTTGTCACACCCATTTTCTTGCATGTAGGATTTAGCCATGTTCTCTTTAATTCCATCTCACTTATTTTATTTGCACCAGCTCTCGAAAGACTATTAAAAAAACCAAAATTTATTATCCTTTACTTAGGATCTGGCGTGTTCGCTAACATTGCCACTTACTTGTTAGAACCTCTAGAATACTCTCACATCGGAGCGTCTGGTGCGATCTTTGGGTTGTTCGGCATTTACTTATTTATGGTTTACTTCCGAAAAGGAATGATTGATCAAGCAAACTCACAGATCATCCTTAGTATCTTAGTTATTGGCGTCATAATGACATTTTTAAGTGCCAACATCAATATCGTTGCCCATCTATTCGGCCTAATTGGAGGGTTCTTGTTAGGACCACTACTCATAAAAAAAAGACCGGGCTTTGTGCATGAGACCTATTACCAGCCACGTCCATCTAAATCAACCTTCCAGTTAAAGAATATAACTGGTAAGCATGTTTTCTGGTTGGTGTTAGGGTTCCTTATTCTAATCGGTTTCCTTTCACGTTTTTTCTAAAGAACATACATATTCGTCATAAATAGACTAAACGCGTGAATCCCATTCAATTGGATTCACGCGTTTAGTTTGATTGGATCATCACCCTTTTGTTTTGGAGTAAGAATACCAGCGAACAACTTCCTCAGCATCCGTTCTCTCTAAATCCTTTACAAAAAAGCTTTTCCCCATAATTCCCGACTTAATGGCCACCTTCAATGTAGTTAAATCTTGCTTTCTTTGAAAAAGGGATGTATGTTGATTCATCGACTGTATTCGATTTTTTCGTAATAGAACCGTTGTCTTTGATAGAAAACGATAGGTTATCTGTAATTGATTTCCTCGAATCCGCAAGCCCGCATCCTTAAAGGAAGCATGCCCCCAATAGAAACCTCCAATCAGAAGTAACAAACTTAACAACCCTAATGGAAAGAGGAAAAAACTTACCGGCGTTATGATAATAAGAGTAATCAAACACTTACGTATAATATACCTCTTCCTTGATCGTGCAGGGAGCTTAGTTGTTTCTTCCATCACTGGGTAACCAGGGATAAACTCTGCTAAAATTTTTGTAACATCCTTTTTCAACATTACTGGAAAGAGTATAGTTGAAGAGCCATTTTCATCCCCTATACTACCTCCCGCACTCTCGATGTAAACCGTTGAGTATCCTAGCCATTGACGAATTGGATTCTGCACAATTCGAATCGCTTGAATTCTAGATATCGGTATAGATGTTTGTCTTTTTTCAAAAATTCCTCGGGAAATGTTGAGCTCATCTTCAACATTTCTAACTGTAAAATAGGCATATTTAAGTAGAACACCTATGATACTAACGATCCAAGCTAGAAATAAACCAATACATACAAGTATCGCATATAAGGTAAAGCTTGCGCTTGTTAGAAAATCAAATTGATCAAAGATAAAGTCATATGGGATAAACTCATCAATCTGTGATAAAAAAGCAACGATAGCTGAGATAATTACCCCTATTCCACTTGACGTTGATGCCGCAACTAATAATTCCTTTTTGCTCATCTTATACGTTGGTACCTGTTTTTCTTCTACTTGTATTTCTTCATTATGTAAATCTACCGTATGTTGTTGCTTGTAGTTAGTCAAGGTTTGCTGAATACGTTCAGCTTCTGTTTTGCTTATCGCAGTTAATAGAGCTTCTGCTTCCACTCCACCTCCTGCTGTTTCGATCTGAACCTTAACCAACCGAAAGAGTTGTTGGATTATTCCTGCACTTACATTTATCGTTTGAATTCTTTCAATTGGAATATACCTCTTCTTCCTAACAAATACGCCATGCTCAATGCGGAATTCACCTTCTTCTACCCAATAGGTGAATTTATACCAGCTTAGGACACTAGTGATCACTAAAAGAACAACAATCGTTGCAACCCCAATTATTAAATAAAGCTTAATTGATTCATTATCTCCAACGTAAAAAAAGAGAATGGCAGGTATGATATACGACTTAACCATGGATATAAACGATAAAATCACCCCAACCGGATGGATGCGTTTAGGATTAGACATCATCATCTGTCACCCTTGCCAATCTAGAGATATAATCACGCAGCTGCTCCGCTTCTGCGACATCTAATGCTGGAATTTCATGCTTTGTTGCAGCTGTTGAAATTTCGATTGACGCTAATTGATATTTCCTTAATAGTGGCCCTTGATGTGTATCTACATGCTGTACCCTAACCATTGGGATTAGAACTCTTTTTATTACAAACAGACCATATTGCAAATCAATCTCGTGTTCGTGCACTTCATACCGCCATACTTTATGTCTAATTTTAGGTATAATATAGATTGATAAAACAGAATACACGATCCCAACCATTCCACCAATAACAGGTATCCAATAGGACCACTCTACTAAATACACACCAACTACAGCACCTATAACAAGCAATGCCAATAAGCTAGATTTAAGAATGGCACTAAGTCGCCACACTTTAAGTGCTTTGAGACTAATTTGGTTTTTAGGTAACTCCCTCATTGATTTTCCCCCATCTCTCTCTATTAGTAAAACTTATCTCCCTATACATGTCGTAAAAATCGCCTGGAGCTAGACACTCTAAACTACGTACATCATTTCAAAAACGTTTAAAAAGACACTTTTCTTATTCTTTGTTTTTATCTAGAAACCAGGTAAGCAAGAAAGAAAATCACTGTTCTTCCCGTACAGAGAAAAAAACCTTGTCTCCAAGTGAAAAATTTGGCACTTGGGATTTTAAAACCTGCCTTTAATAATGAAATAATCCCATATGATTATATCATAATGGGATTATTGTGAAATATTTCCTTATCATGAAATTTCCCTAGATCTTGAATGTAGTTGCATCTAACCACTCTATACCCTGCCTTTTCTTCAGCTCATTTACAAGCTCAAATAATGCGTTGTCCTTTTGCTTGGCTTCGATCATACAATCGATTTGGGCAACACTCCCCTTTACTGCTGTGAGAAACTTCATAAACATATCAGTATCAATATAATCTGCATGGGCTCGAAAATCCTTTTCGTTTCTAGGACTTGAAATATGCATTTTTAAGGGCAACGGCGACAACCTCCATGTGTTTACCACTCTATCCCAATGTGCTTCCCAATGAGGATCCTCATAAAAGGCAAGATGATGATGGTAATCAAACACTTGAGGAACTCCTAGCTTTTCGCACAAATAGAGAGCATCATTTAAGGTAAATGTCGTATCATCATTTTCAACTATTAGCATTTTTTGTATAGATACTGGGACGAGCCCCCAATTAGAAATAAATTGTTCAAGCGCCTTCTCTTTATCATCATAGGCACCACCAATATGTAAAACACATCGATGTTCTGGATCTACCTTCATCCCATTTAGTAATTGTTCATGCATGCGAAGAGTTCTCAAGGAATTTTTCATAATTTCAGGATCCTGAGAATTTAAAACAACAAAATGATCTGGATGAAACCCTACTCTCATTGGGTGGGCCTCCAAGTAGTCTGCAAGCTCCTGTAACGAACCCTTTAAATTTTTCATATAATTCCAGTCTTTAAGTTCCTGGTGATTGGCTAGTGGAATTAACTTAGAGCTAAACCGAAAAAAATGAATATGATGAGCAGCATTGTGCTTTAAGAGACGTAGACAGTTGGCTAGATTCGACTTAGATATTTTCTCTAATTTCGCAATGGCTGCTTCTCGGTCTTTTATTTTCTCAAATTGGGCAAAAGTCATCGTTTGAGAAGGCGAGCAATTTTGCAGATTCATACTCATCGCTACATAGCCTAATCGAATAATCGTCATTGTGTATCACCCCTTTCGTGTGAGGAGAATCTTTTTGTTAGTCTGCCCATATGTTATTTTTTCATGGCCTTTTTCTTTCACTTTG
Source organism: Bacillus weihaiensis (assembly GCF_001889165.1). Classification (GTDB taxonomy): domain Bacteria; phylum Bacillota; class Bacilli; order Bacillales; family Bacillaceae; genus Metabacillus; species Metabacillus weihaiensis. The sequence continues at coordinate 3,957,578 of NZ_CP016020.1, forward strand.
TTGCTGATTATTATTTGTGCAAAGAATTAAGTCTTCATCCATACAAGAGCTATTCTTCCAAAAGCTTTATTCGAGTAAAAGAAGCAACATTGTATACTAATACAACCAAACAGAAAAAAGCCGAGCCCCTAATAGGACTCGACTTTTTGATATGGCTAAGCTTAGTTTGAATAACGACGTTTGCTGCTGCCTTGACGGTCGCCACCGCTTCCGCCTTTATTACGATCACGGCTTCCATATGAACGGTTTTTGTTACGATCTCCACTACCGCTGTTACGGTTGTCGCCTCTTCTTCTGTTGTTAGAAGAACGGCCACCGCCACCTTTGTTTTTCGATCTTGAGTACATCGGAGACTCTTCCGTTAATTTCACATCAACGGTGCTTGGCTCTTTTGTCATATATTTAATCGCTGCTGCTACTACCGCTTGCGCATCGAATTCTTCAAGTAATTCTTCAGCCGTACGTTTGTAGAATGCAAGGTTTTCTGCTTCAATGATAGAACGAATTTTTTCGACTGTCATTTGTTGTTGACTTTCAATTGCCTCATCAACAGTTGGTGCCTTCATACGCTCCATTTTACGCTTTGTTGTGCGCTCGATGTTTTTAACGATATCCATTTCTCTTGGTGTAACAAAGGTCATTGCCGCACCCGTTTTCCCTGCACGACCCGTACGTCCAATACGGTGAACGTAGCTTTCTGGATCTTGTGGCACATCAAAGTTGTATACATGTGTAACACCAGAGATATCAAGACCACGTGCAGCAACATCTGTTGCAACTAACACTTCAATTGCGCCTTCTTTAAATTTACGTAAAGTAGACATACGTTTTGCTTGAGTTAAATCACCGTGGATTCCTTCAGCTGTATAGCCTCTTAACGTTAATGCTTCTGAAAGCTCATCAACACGACGCTTAGTACGACCGAATACGATCGCAAGCTCTGGAGATTGAATATCAAGCAATCTTGTTAACACGTCGAATTTCTTTCTTTCGTGTGTTTCTAAGTAGTATTGCGTAATATTTGGTACTGTCATCTCTTTAGCTTTTACTTTTACAACTTCTGGTGTTTTCATGAACTTTTCTGCAATACGACGGATTGGATCTGGCATTGTAGCTGAGAAAAGTAATGTTTGACGCTCTTCAGGAACATTTGAAAGAATTGATTCAATGTCCTCAATGAATCCCATGTTTAACATTTCATCCGCTTCATCTAATACCATTGTGTGAACATTGCTAAGCTTAACTGTTTTACGGTTAATATGATCTAATAAACGACCAGGTGTCCCAACAATGATATGTGGATTTTTCTTTAATGAACGCATTTGACGGTTAATGTCTTGACCACCGTATATTGGTAGAACACGAGAGCGTTTGTGATAACCGATTTTGTATAATTCTTCTGATACTTGAATCGCTAGCTCACGAGTTGGCGCTACAACTACTGCTTGAATATTGTTGTTTTTTACATCAATTTTTTCAATAAGAGGTACACCAAATGCAGCAGTTTTTCCTGTACCTGTCTGCGCTTGTCCGATTACGTCAGTTCCTTTAAGGGCAAGTGGAATAGTTTGAGCCTGGATTGGTGATGGCTCCTCGAATCCCATTTTACTAATTGACTCCATTAATGACGAGCTTAAGCCTAAATCTTGAAACTTTATTGTCAATGTTTTCATACTCCTTCTATATCGTTTGCTGTAAATATTTACAGACCTTATAGGTAATTTTTCAATTATCGTTTTCATCATGAAACGATTATTTTTCATATCCTAATTAAGCTAAGGCACATGCCTTATTGCTAAAAGTAAGAGTTCACTATATTGTCATCATGAGAAAAACAAATAGATGTAAGAAACCGTTCTGATTTTGTTTACAATACGGCCATGGCGTTTATGCCATCATCTAAATGAAGGGAAATATTTTAGTTATTAACTGCTTAGCTTGACTAGAAAGCCTTTATTCTAAGGTTTAATACCAAAATCAAATAGGTTACTTCTCGCTATTTTTTCCTTCACACAAAAAAATGCCCTTTCTTACAACCAAGGGCAGCAGTTTACCTTATTTAAAGCCCGCAAACACTTTAAATGTAATCATACCACTACCACACGCTTATTTCAACTTCATCTGGAATAGGTTTACTGTTAATCAAGGGAAGATGTTCGAAAAAAACTCTATCCTTTTATCCTCTCTCAAGCCACATTTCCCCTTTATTTCTCTTGCTAACACCTACTGTTTGAGTCTACTAGCATGGATCCTTCATTGCTAGTATGCAAAAATTTTTCAACGACTGTCTGTAGCTCCTCGTAATCCTCACTATGACATACTAAATGCTTAGCGCATGGGAGAAGTGTTAGCTGTTTTTCTTTTGATGGAATTGTTTTATATAAATAATGTGCGCTTTTAAGCGGGACGATCCCATCGCATTCTCCCTGTATAATCAAAACAGGCATGGACAGCTGTTTTAAATAAGGTCTCATCGTTTTCACTAGCTTCTGAAATTGAAATGTCGCTTGAATCGGGGTCTGCATAATTTTCTTCTTATAACGAGTAAACAATTCATTTTCGATTAAATTTCCTTTAAACAGATCCATCATCATTTCTCTGATATCAACGGCCAGCTGCTTCGGATTCACATAATAGGCGGCGGCACTTAAAAGCACTAGTTTACTTACATGATAGTTCGCTGCTAAGTACGAAGCGATAATTCCACCCATTGAGAATCCTACGATGTACACTTCATCCACTTCCTGCATGAGGGCTACAAGCTCACTTTCTGCATGCTCAACCCAGTCTTTATATGTATGCCCTTTTAGTGAGAGTGTTACTCCATGCCCAGGAAGTGTTGGTACCCTTACAAGCCAATCTGTGGTGTTTTTAATATGCTCTGCTAACGGTTCGACTTCATAAGGTGCACCGGTAAATCCATGAATGAATAAACAACCCTTCATATTTTTACCTCCTTTGAAACGATTAATACTAGTACATTGTCCACCTTTATTATTTCCAAAACATATTTATGTTTGAAGATTTATACCACGGGTACTTTATTTATAAATACAAGCTGTTTGCTTTATTGTTCCTTACCATTGGAACATGTTTGAAATTTACTCGTTTTTACACTTTGTTGCTATTTAGTATTCATTTTAAAGAATATCGTCATGATTCACACCTAGCAAGGAAAGTAAGAAAAAAAAGAGCGACTCTCCATTTACAGAGAGAAAAACCATGTACCTAGTGAAAAAATCCGGCATTTGGGATTTTCTTATGAATGCAACAATCTAAACGAAAACAGCCTAAAATTAACAAAAAGGAGCGGATTGAAATGGACGTGTTACCAGAGAATGTAAAAGAGTTTGTTAGTGAGCTTACGCCATATTCTGTCGGCATTGGAGTCATCGTTGCCTTTTTATATCCATTTGTTTACTAATATGATGATTGGGACTGTGTATTAAAAGACAAGCTATTCAGGAATAATGACGTTATGCTCACCTTGATAGCTTGTCTTAATGGTCATGCTTACAGAAGTGCCTCTACCACTTCTTCTAGCTTCATACCACGGGAAGCTTTTACAAGGACAACATCTTGTTTAGCAACAACTGTCTGGAGCTTTTCGATCAGTTCTTTTTTATCTTGGAAATGTTGAGCGAACTGTTCATCAGCTTCTTTAGCCCCTTTCGCTATTTCTTCCCCTAATCTTCCGTATGTAAATAATTTTGTAATGTTTTTCTTATTCATCAATCTGCCAATTTCTCTATGGAATTCCTTTTCATCTTCACCTAGTTCTAGCATATCTCCAAGTACTGCGTATTTATGATGAAAGCCATTTAAGTCCTCAAGAAGAGCAATGGCTGCTTTCATAGAAGTTGGGCTAGCATTGTAGGCATCATTTATCACCGATACTCCTTGGTCTGATGTTAAAAGCTCAAGTCGCATGCCGGTTAATTTCATAGACTCAAAGCCTTTTTTTATCGCTTCTTTTTTCACTTGAAAATAATCTGCAACCGCAAAAGCGGCCAGTGCGTTACTTACATTATGCGTACCTAGCACAGGGATAAAGTATTCTTCCCCCTTAACTTTAAAGGCAGTGCCCGTTACTTCTTGAACGAAATCTGTCGCAACATAATCATTCGTTTCCCCTTTACCAAACGTAACCGCATGTAGCGATAAATTTGGTACTCTTTCTTGCAGAAGGGGTTCATCACCATGATAAATAAATAAGCCATCCTTCTTTAAGCCAGAAGTAATCTCCAGCTTTGCTTCAGCGATAGCCTCTCTCGAACCTAAGTCCTGTAGGTGCGCTTCCCCTATATTGGTAATAAGAGCAACATCGGGTTCACCGATTTTTGATAATAGTTCAATCTCTCCCTTGCCGCTCATACCCATTTCTAACACAGCAATTTCTGTATCAGGCTCCATACTTAACACCGTTAGTGGCAATCCAATGTGATTATTGAAATTTCCTTTTGTCTTATGTACTTTATACGTAGTTTCTAAGACAGATGCCACCATATCCTTCGTTGATGTTTTTCCATTACTTCCTGTTATCCCTACAACCTTTACCTCTAACTGCTTAAGGTAAGCCTTCGCTAACTGTTGAAGAGCTACAAGCGTATCCTCAACAAAAATAACCGGGATATCTTGAGGAGGATTTCCTTCTCGTTCTGCCCAAATAACCGCTGCTGCCCCATTTTCAATCGCTTTATTGACAAATTCATGACCATTAAACACATCTCCTACTAGAGGAAAAAATAAGCTCCCTTTCTCTACTTGGCGTGAATCTGTTGTGACTCCATTAATCAGAATCTGTTGATCTTCTCTTTTAAGTCCATGGCCACCTAGCATTTCTTGCACTTCGGCTAATGTACGCCTAATCATCTTCATCTTCTCCTTCCATTCCCTTATAAAAAGAGGACCTGAGTTTTCGTATTCAGCTCCTCTTTTATTTACTCGTTACATTCTTTAATTAGGCTCAGGAGAAATCCTACACACGGGATTTTCCAGGAAAGCAACACGCTATATAAAACAGCCTTTAATTAAAATGTATACTTGATTTTTTGTTTTTGCTCGAATCTCTCAATTGCTAAGTCAACAAGCTTTTCAATTAGCTTTGCATACTCCAATCCAGTATGTTTCCACATGAGTGGGAACATGCTAAATGGTGTAAACCCAGGCATTGTGTTTACTTCGTTAATAAGAGCCTTCCCATCTTCTGTTAAGAAGAAATCTGCCCGTACTAAGCCTGAACCATCTATAGCTTTAAAAGCCTTGATTGCCATTTCTTTTATCATTTCATATTCTGTTTCAGTAACATGTCCTGGAATGATTAAATCCGTATCTCCATCTTCATATTTCGCTTTGTAATCATAGAAAGCCTTTTTAGGAGCGATTTCCCCTACAACCGAACAAATTGGATCATCGTTTCCGATCACAGCAATTTCAATTTCACGTCCAACAATTCCTTCTTCCACAATCACTTTGCGGTCATATTCAAATGCAACGTTAATTGCTTCTACAAGCTCTTCACGGTTCGCACATTTACTAATCCCCACACTTGAACCTAAGTTTGCCGGTTTAACGAAGCAAGGGTACCCTAGATTTTCCTCAACAGACTGTAAAGCTTCCTCCGTCGATTTCTCGTAATCACTTTTGATAAAATGGACGTATTTCGCTTGAGCAAGGCCATCTTGTGCAAATAAATTCTTCATAATGACCTTATCCATACCGGCAGCAGAAGCTAAAACACCATTTCCTACATATGGGATATTCACTAATTCAAGCAAGCCCTGTATTGTTCCATCTTCACCATTTGGACCGTGTAATAGGGGAAAGATGACATCAAGGCTTTCTTGCTCCTCACTATTTGTAGGAAATAATTCTGTATTTAAGGAGACAGGAGATATAGTCGAGCCTGCCTTCTCAAGCTTTAATGAGTGTAAAGCCTCTACAGGCTCAGTCAATGCTGCGCCTCTTACCCATTCCCCATTTTCCTTTATATAAATTGGATGTATATCAAATTTATTCATGTCTAGTGCATTTATAACCGCTAAGGCAGTTTGTAGGGATACATTATGTTCCGCAGACTTACCACCATATACTAAACCTACTTTTCTTTTCATAAGGTTAATCCTCCTCGGTTCTCTCTCTTCTTATTTATTTTATCATTTTAACGGAAAAATGTTAGGAATGATTCCCTTCTTTTTTAAGGCTCTTTTTATAGATTTTCTTGCTGTTGCAATTCAATATAGATATAGGAAAAGATAGTGGGTTTTCACAAAATACCCTTGTAAGTAAGAAAACACCCCATACAGAGAGGAAAAGCCCTGTACATCAGGTTGAAAATCCGACACTTGGAATCTTCCCTAACAATAACCTATGCGAAAACAGCCTTTTTTTAACTAGACTATTATATAAAACTATGAGGATTTAGGATATATGTATGACTAGATTTTTAAGCACTGCTACTTACTCCATTTTTTGCGCAACATACGTAAACACCTTATGGTTCTCATAGGCTGTGGATTTCTCATCATATTCTCCAATGATTTTCACTTCCTTGAAACCTACCCTTTCGAGAATTAACTTAAACTCCTTCACCCCAAACCACACAAATGGTTGTAATTTACGCTCCCTTATCTTCACCTTTTCCTCTTGCCACTTCTCATAAGAAAGCAGATAGGTAACTTGTTGATCTATATAATTAATCTTGATTATTTCCGATTCGAAAATAGTTAACTCAGCATCCTGCTTATCTACAAATGTATTTTTTTTATGAGGAACATACTCTTCCTGTAATAAAAGATCAAGATAGACATATCCACCATTTTTTAATCTTTGAAAAAGAAAGGTTAGCACTTTAATAACCGCTTTTCTTTCCGGTAAAGCAAGAATCTCATTAAAGGGAATTACAATGGTGTCATAATGATTGAAACGGTTGAAGCCCTTCCCCTTTTGTGAAGAGTTTTCCTCTAAAGATTTCTTAGGGAGAGATGGCTCACGTTCTTCCACATATACTTTCCCTTCTACTTTCCGACCTTCAGTTTGCAGCATCTCTGACAAAAATAGCTGATGCATACCTAGTTCAAGAACATTCCCCTTATGCTTTTCAAGCTGGTTCCTATAAAAATCTAGGCCTTTAGTAAATCGATTATCCTTTAAAATGCCAAGCGATAAAAAACGAAATTCGTTACTCATCATCATCTCTCCTAAATGTCATTCCTACGTGTCATTTTTTCTCTTATGCATGTAATTTATGTAAGAAGTTTTTTAAAAAAACATTTTCAAGATAAGATGACAGCAATCGTTTTTGCTAAGCTAAAGGCTCTTATCTTATCTTTAGTGGGATATCTCTATGAATAGCAATACTATTGTCTTCATTCTCCTCCTATTTTCACCTCAATACCCCTATGGATCATGATGGTATTTCGGTTATGTAGCTCCATCATTTTAAAAAGCATCTTAATAAAAAAGAATCTTCCAAAAATACGCAAAACAATCTACACTAAAAGTACGAGTCAATTCATACCTATTAATGGGGGGATTATCGATCGATCGTAGGTGCGCACGAACAGATACATAATGCCCACCGAATGGAACCTCTGACATAACAGCTTAGCACATACTTTAGTAAAGATACTGAGATAAAAACAGCAAATACAAGATAGGATGTGGAGTCTAATGAAACGAGTTAGTGTGTTTTGTGGGTCAAGCCAAGGGGCATCACCAAAGTATACGGAATCTGCAAAGCAATTAGGGGTAGAGCTCGCGAAAGAAGGAATCACCCTCGTTTATGGAGGGTCTAAGGTGGGAATAATGGGCGTCGTTGCTAATGCTGCACTTGAAGCAGGTGGAGAAGTCATTGGTGTCCTTCCAACCATGTTAATGGAGCGTGAAATTGCCCATCAAGGATTATCAGAGCTAATTATTGTGAACTCCATGCACGAACGAAAAGCTAAGATGGAAGAGCTATCAGATGGCTTCATTGTCTTACCTGGGGGTCCAGGAACAATGGAGGAATTCTTTGAAGTCTATACGTGGGCACAATTAGGAGAGCATCAAAAACCTATCGGCATTCTAAATAGCAACCAGTATTACGATAAACTCCTTACCTTTTTTGAGCATATGATTGAGGAGCAATTTCTAAAGCGTGAATACCATGACATGATCATTGTCGAGGGAGAAGCAAAACCACTGCTAGAGAAGTTTTCTACGTACACACCACCAAAGGTGACAAAATGGATTACGCGTCAACAAACTTAAACATCACAAAAATACACAGGGAGCCATTTCCCTGTGTATTTTTTTGTATGATGCGACCCCTCCTTGAACTCACTCATGGTCAACGTTTTTTTCCTATGAGTGTTCCAGAGAATCTATCCCCTCGAGCGCTCTAAAATGGAAGACACGCTAATCAACAAATCTTAGCTTATAAAAACGAACTGCATTTTGGATGGTTACCTTTAAAACAGAGTAAACGGGTATCACAATTAAAATCCCAATAAATCCGTACATACTCCCTGCAACTAGCAGTAACAAAATGACCGTCAAGGGATGTAGCTTTAGTCGATTTCCTATTACTAGGGGAGAAACAAGATTCCCTTCAAGCTGTTGTACGATTACCAACAAGATACCGATTTTCACTATTGTAAAAGGGTCTCCCATCATTGCAACAAAGATGGCGGGAATTACTCCTAACAATGGACCTAAAATTGGAATAATGGCTGTTATAACAACGAAAATAGCCAAAACTAATGCATAATCCAATCCAAGAATTAAATACCCAATATACATCAGCACACCGTTCACACAAGCCACAAGCATTTGACCTACAATATAAGTAGATAAGGTAGTATGTATATCTGATAAAATCCTTTTTCCTTCTGACTTATGCTTCTCAGGAATGAAGGTAAGCAAAAATGGAGCAAACCGGTGATCATCCTTTAACAAATAAAACAAGATGAATGGAACAATCACAAGGACTGTTGCAAAATTCGCAATAGTTGAAATGATCCCTCCTAAATTTTTACCTGCATTTGCTGTGAATTCTTTTATATATTGGAAAAATGTTTGTTTTACTTCCTCTAGAGAGATAAAAGGAAGCTCTGTTTCATTCATAAATTGTTCTGTCTTACCTGCCGTCTCTTCAAATTTCTTTGGTAACTCATTCTGGAGTTCATTGACTTGCTGTTCAATCACTCCTCCTATCGAATAAATAAGCAAACTAACCCCAACAATTAGAACAGTGAATACTAAAACAATGCTAATTGGTTTGGTCATAAATTTTATTTTCAAAAAAATGTTAACAAGTGGTTTCATTACATAGTACAGGAAACCTGCAAATAAAAGCGGGAAGAACAAAGTTCCTAGCATGGTTTGAATGGGGTTAACTACATAATCTAATTGCCCTAAAAGTAATAAGACAATTAAGGTGAGAATAATTGCTGTCATATACTTAAAAAAAGGGTGCCGAAGCCACATAACGATCTCCTCTCGAACTTTTACTTCTCTATTCCCTTGTTTTCTATGGACAAACCTCCTCTTATCTCCTTCTGGCCTATTATTCTCCGGGAAATATTTTGTCGAAACATGCAAATTTTAATAAATTTCCTACATGATAAAAATTTACAACGTTCTTTTTGAATGATTGCTTTTCATTTGATAAACACTACCCACATAGGGGTGAGAAGATGAATCGAGGAATATGGACAGCTATTTCAGGGATTGGTATCGCACAAGGATTAAAGATCTTGACTCATAGAAGAGAGCATGGTGTTTGGGATTGGAGACCACTCCTACAAACAGGTGGAATGCCAAGCTCTCACTCTGCTGGAGTTTCTGCTCTAGCAACATATGTTGCAACAAAAAAAGGGTTGAATTCTACAGACACAGCGTTAGCGGTTATCTTCGGTATTATTGTCATGTATGATGCTCAAGGGATTAGACGACATACAGGAGAAATTGCAAAAATTGTGAATGATCTTGATGCAGATATTGAAGTATTATCTGGTCATATGCCTGGATTATTTCATGTAAAGCAAGAGAAGGAGCTAAATGAATTATTAGGCCACCAACCTGCAGAGGTTGCAGGAGGCGCACTACTTGGAATTGCCATTGGCTTCATTAGCTCAATTCTAGAAAAAAAATGAATGTCTAATAAAACAGGGCTTCCCTGTTTTTCCTACCTTTTATATGCGGTTACACAGACTGCTAATTCGGGTCGGATTTTTTTATATGTTATTTTAACGTCCCTAAAATGGCATGTCACTAAATCGTCATGGATTTTCTTTGCAAACATTCTTGTTTTATTCGGACTTGCATCTTCTTCCCGAGGCTGCATTGTAATGGCTATTTTCCCACCAGGTTTTAATGCTTGATAAAGAGATGCTACTCCTTTTTGTGGCTCAGTCCAGATCGTAAAGTTATTCACACTTAATATTTTATCGTATCCATCTTGTGTAAGCTGGACCTTTGATACATCGCCTACCATTAGGTGAACTCTATTTTTTTCTACATAAGGCTCTAGCGCTGATTCAGCTTGATTTTTCATCGTTTCGGAAATATCCAAGCCGTCAATTGTTACTGTAGTGTTGCGCTTTAGGACAGTCTCCATACATGCTCCCGCACCGAAGCCAACCTCTAGTAGATGATCATGCTTGTCTATTCCCAAGCAAGAAACAGACCAAGCATTTAACTTCTTATTTTCCCAAGCCATGATTTTGCCTGCTACAACACCTAGAAGCCCATTTGGTACCCTAAATTGTTTTTTAAATTGCTTAATCATGGAACCACCTCACTTTTTTGATTACCTACTTATTGCCACTATCACCATATGTTTAAACCTTTACAGAGGAGTGAAGATATTGAAAAAAAACGCGAATCAATCAAGTGGTTCATTATCATGGTGGCAGCTATCTTTAATTGGCGTAGGCTGTATCATTGGGACTGGCTACTTTTTAGGATCGAGTATCGCCATTAAAATGACAGGTCCTTCTGTTCTTTTAGCTTTTACTCTAGCTGCATTAGGGACTTATATCGTATTTGAATCACTTGCTAAAATGACGGTTGCCGATCCACAGGAAGGTTCCTTTCGATCATATGCAAAAAAAGCGTACGGTCGCTGGGCGGGTTTTAGTAGTGGGTGGGTGTATTGGTTTTCTGAAATGCTCATTATGGGAAGTCAATTAACTGCCCTCTCCATCTTTTCGACATTCTGGTTTCCAGATGTCCCATTATGGGTGTTTGCTTCAATCTTTGCCGTTTTAGGAATTGGCGTGATTTTAACCGGAACGAAAGGATTTGAAAGGATTGAAAATCTTTTTGCTGTTATTAAAATCGCAGCGATTTTCATGTTTATTATCCTTGCTTTACTAGGATTATTTGGAGTAATAAATGGGGACAAAGCATCCTTCCCTACTTCACTAGGCGACTTTTTCCCAAAAGGGGCCATTGGTTTTTGGACATCACTTATTTACGCATTTTATGCTTTTGGCGGAATTGAAATTATGGGGATTATGGCCATGGAGCTTAAAAATAAAGAAGATGCTCCAAAATCAGGAAGTACTATGCTCATTTTACTTACCTCTATTTATCTGTTGTCGTTAGCTTTAGCTGTTTCATTTGTATCATGGGAAAAATTCAATCCAGATGAAAGTCCTTTTGTCACCGCTATGGCTAGCTACAATCTAGATTTTTTCCCACATGTATTTAATGGGGCATTAATTATAGCAGGCTTTTCTACAATGGCAGCATCACTTTTTGCCGTGACTAGTATGACCTCAACATTAGCAAAGGATGGGGATGCACCTGCCCTCTTTAAGAAGAAAAAGGGGAAAAAACGAAATATGGCTGCCCTTTCGTTAACAATTGGAGGACTTATTACATCCATCATTTTAGCTCTTGTCATGCCTGATAAAATATACGAATACATCACAACAGCAGCGGGGTTAATGCTCTTATATAATTGGTTTTTTGTATTACTGTCCGCTAAAAGGCTCCTACAAATGAGCAGCTTTCATAAAATAAAAAGATGGCTTGGAATGGTCCTTATTCTAGCAGCCATTAGTGGGACTCTTTTTGATCAAACAAGTAGGCCAGGCTTTTTTGTGAGCATTGCCTTCATCCTACTCATCTTTATTGTCATATTACTCATAAGGAAAAAATGGAATACACCGACAAAAAACGATCGAAGGCTCGCATAATCATTACATCATACGATTGGATAGATTTAGATTATTGTAAGTAGAAACATCTAGCTACAACCTAGTTTATGGATAGAGAGAATGTCACTTTTCTATCCTGTTTTCTTCACAGCTATCACAAAAGAGTAAACATCAATGAACGAGAACCAGCTTAATATGCTCAATATGGTGCTTTCCGTGCCACGAATATAAAGCAAGGTTTTCTGCTAATGAAATTGTTTTTTTCAACTCTGGATGATAAAAGCATCGTTGGAAATCAGCATCACTCATTGTTTTCAATAAAGATGTCCATCTTACGTGAAGGGCTTTTAGCAATTCCAATGAAACAAGTAATGATGTTTTCTGTACGTCAGCTAGATTAGCCCAGATGGTTTCATCATATGGTTTAATAGTGGGGAGTTCCTCAGTAAGAGCTAGCTTAAATCGGATAAAGCTGTTCATGTGGCTGTCTGCTATATGATGAACGATCTGATGAACTGTCCATCCTCCAGGACGATATGAACAATTTAGTTGAGATTCTGAGAGGGTGGTAATTACTTGCTCTAATTGAGTTGGCATCCTTTCAATGTCTTCTATCCATATGTTCAGGTTTTCCCTTGTCACATTAGTTGGTACCGTAAATTTCCCAATAGGATATTTGAGACTATCACTCATTCCCATTACTCCTCTCCAGTTTTAATTCTTTTTTCCCAGTAACTCTATCGCTCTAAAACCATCCGAATTGTTTTTAACACATGACCATTAAAAAGATCATCATATTCTGTTTCTATTTTAAAGCCTTTCGCCTTATAAAAAAAGAGCCCCGTTTTATTATCCTTTTCTACATTTACATAGAGCTTCTTCACGTCAGGTAATTGATTGATGCTTTCATTTAATAATTGTGTTCCAATTCCTTTCCCTTGAAATTCTTCAAAGAGATAGATGGCTCCTAACTCCGCTTTCTTTCGGTTTTTCAACGGAAACACATTACTAAACCCAATGACCTTCCCTTCCACTTCCGCAACAAGAAACATGGTCGTTTCCATTCTCTTTTTAAGATTTTCATCCGAATAAGCCATTTGTATGAAGTTTTCTTGAATATCTAGTGGAATAATGCCCTTATAGGTTGTTTGCCAGCTTGTTTTTGCAACATGTTGAATTTGAGCGATATCACTTTCTGTCATGCTTCTAATAGATCCTGTCATCTTCATTACCTCTTTATCTAGTTTCTACATAATGACAAATTATAGCATTTATTTACTAAATCGAGTAGGAAAATACAATCAACACACATATGGACTTTTGAAGATCAGAGAAATTAAAGTGTTTTCAATATTGGGGATAAGTAAGGGGTATTGTGAATAACTTGTGGATAACTAGTGTAGTTATCCACGTGTTTTGAAAAACACATCCCCTCCTTCTCAATATACATTAAGAAAGGGATGGTTCTCGGGATAAATCTTCTATATATTGATGGATGTTATCCACAATCATAGTTGCATCATAATCCATTGAAGCCACATGATAAGAATGAGGTAGCGTTACTCGCTTTACTTCTTTTGAACGCAGGTTCTCGTAAATAAAGTCTGAATTACTTGGTGGTACTACATGATCCACCGCAGAAGTAATCAATAATACCGGACTTTCTACTTTCGCTACTTTTTCTTTTGTCTCATCCATTAAGTCAAGAAGTTCATGAACAGCATGTAATGGTACTTTCGAATAAGTTATTTCATATACTCCAGGCTTGTGGATATCTGGCTCCCCCTCTTCTATTAGCATTGGACCTTTTTCCGTTCGTAAAGTCTGGTACGCTACATCTGTCACTGCAGCATTAATTAAAGCAATTCCACTTATTGACGAATTCGAAGCCGCCAGCTGAAGAGTTAACGCTCCTCCCATAGACTGACCAACAACGTATACTTCAAGACATGTTTCTTTTAGACGATCATATTCTTCTTGAAGATCTTGTTTCCAGTTCTCATAGTGTACTTTTTCCATATCACGATAATGTGTACCATGACCAGATAGACGAGGGATAGAGACGGTATAACCAAGCTGTGAAAGTCTTTCTCCAATAAATTGCATACTTTGTGGCGTTCCGTTAAATCCATGGCAGAGAAGAATTCCTATTTGATTACCTTGGTAAAATCTACTTTCTGCACCTTCTAAAATTGAACTTTCTTCACGCTTCATTATAACGCCTCCTCTATATTTAATAATTCTTATAAGTTTAGTTGGTTTTAATTTTAACGTATTTTTCGTTTCTTCGCAAGTCACCTCCTACCAGCGACAATCGTAAGGAGATGGTGCTTTGTCACAAAAACAAACTAGCAAATTTATCGCGTTCAATCAACATAAAAAAACACGATTAAGATAGAGTCATCTCTTCCAATCGTGCTTTCACCTTATTTGTATGTAGGATACCCTGTGAATTTTAAATCGGGACCTACTTTCTCCATTTCAAGCTCGCTTAAATCAATCGCATCAGACATTTTCTCAAGGCCTTCTCCGCCAATAAACCCTGGAGAGCTTTTCCCTCCGATTAATTTAGGGGCAACATATAACACGAGTTTATCAACGAGTTGTTCCATTAAAAATGACCCATTGACTTCCGCTCCCCCCTCGATCATAACAGAGGAAACCCCTTTTTCTCCAAGAATCGTCACAACCTCTTGGACGTTCACTCGATGTAAACCACTCGTCACGAACACGTTAATGCCTCGTTCTTCTAACTGCTCCTTCACATCTGCTTGGTAGTTCTGTGAAGTGAAGATCCACGTCTCAGCTTCGTTGTCCGTTACTACTTTACTAGTAAGAGGTATTCTTAACGTACTATCCATTACCAACCGAATAGGATTTCTTCCATAAGGAATTCTAGAGGTTAATTCTGGATCATCCTGAATAACCGTATGAACACCTACTAGGATGCCCGCATGTTCACTTCTCATTTTGTGGACATCTTCTCTTGCGACGTCAGAGGTTATCCACTTACTATCCCAAGTTTGCGAGGCAATTTTCCCATCTAATGTTGCTGCAGCTTTTAATGTAAGGAATGGTTTCTTTGTCACAATAAATTTATTAAACACTTCATTCATTTTACGTGATTCTTCTTCACACACGCCAATGACTACCTCAATATTTGCACGTTCTAATATCTTGACCCCATTACCTGCTACTACTGGGTTAGGATCCAAGGTCGCAATGATGACTTTCTTTATCCCAGCTTCCACAATCGCTTCAGCACATGGACCTGTTCTTCCATGATGGGAGCACGGCTCAAGTGTGACATACATGGTTCCACCTCTTGCTTGATCCTTCGCCATATGTAAGGCATGAATCTCTGCGTGAGGACCACCCGCTTTTAAATGGGTACCCACTCCAACCACTCGATTATCATTTATGATCACTGCACCAACTAAAGGATTTGGATCTGTTTGTCCTTTCATTGCTTTCGCATTAGTAATCGCTAGCTTCATGTAAAATTCATGTTCACTCAACTGGATATCCTCCTCGGAAGTGACCTGCCTTTTCCATCTTCGTTTCTAGGTAATGCTTATTATATTCCGAAATATCTCCCCATAATGGGATTCTGCCAGAAACATTTGCACCCGCACGTTGTAGAGCTTCTACCTTATTTGGATTATTTGTAATTAACGTAACTGGTAAAGAACGTAAGTATGTTAACACCTTAATGGCATCATCGTAATTTCTAACATCGTCTTCAAAGCCTAAATATTCATTCGCTTCAACTGTGTCAAGTCCTTCTTCTTGTAAAAGGTATGCCAAAGACTTACTAAATAAACCAATCCCCCTACCTTCATGGTTAGCTAAATAAAAGAGTGCACCTGCCCCCTTATCCACAATCATTTTCATTGATTGCTTTAACTGAAAGCCGCAATCACAACGTTTACTTCCAAAAATATCCCCTGTATGACAAATACTATGCATACGAATGACCGCATCTTCTCTTTCATCAAAATCACCATATACAAGGACACTCGATTGCTGACGATCTGCTAGATTTGCTGTTGGCAAGCTTTGTAAGAGTGTGTCAACTTGTTTGTCATGAGGTAACCCTAGTATTTCATCATCGGCTTTTAACCAGCTATACCATTTAAACTGAACCGTCTCCCCATCTAATTGAACTGGTAATGTAATTGGTCCAACAATAAAGACCGATCCTTCTGGGTGAGTTACGAGATCTATCTTTTCTTTTATAACCTGCAATGGATGCTTTTTCACTGCTTCAATCATTGATGCTTCCTCCTATAGTGTATCTATTACACCGATCTTCCTTTATATAAGTTAGTGATAATATTTCAGATTCTATACTCATTTGTAAAGCTACCTTCATTAGTACAGATTTACTTTAGATGATTTCAAGTTTTTATTCAAATTTGAAAGCCTTTAGATCTACTTTTTCACCACTTTGTAACATTTCCACTAGATTGGAACCCTTCTCTTACATTTTGTTGCGCTAGATATAAAGGTAAGTAGATCTAGCCATCACTTATCAGGAATACCCTAGTAAAAAGGAATAGCGCTACTCTCCCTCTACAGAAAAGAAGGAGTAAGCTAGATTACTGTATTTTCATCAATTATTGGGTAAAATAGGTTGTGAGGTGATAGAAATGGAACATGTAAAAACAGAAGAGCAATTTCAAGAATTAATTACGAGCAACGAACCAGTTGTTTTAAAATTCTTCACAGATTGGTGCCCAGACTGTAAAAGAATGGACATGTTTTTACCAACAGTTTTCGAAGAAGTAGGATCGGTAAACATGGTAGAAATCAACAAAGACGAGCTTCCGGAGATTGCTGAAAAATATGACGTAATGGGCATACCAAGCTTATTAGTTTTTAAAAATGGTGAAAAAAAAGCGCACCTTCATAGTGCAAATGCTAAAACACCTGATCAAGTTATTGAATTTTTAAATGAGTCTGTAAAATAAACATAAAGCCTAGGGAATCACTACATTCTCCCTAACTAGTTCTATCTACAGGTAAAATGAAAAAGCCCAAACGATGTCGCCTCTAGACTATAGTGTAGAGTCATACAATCGTTCGGGCTTTTTATTAGGTTTTTAAAAAAATTATATCGCTTATTCATATTATGAATTCTAGTAAATGAAGTGTTCTTTCACACGAAAGAAGAAAAGAGCTACTCTTTTATAAAGAGAGAAAAAATCTGTACCTAGGGGGAAATACGGGATTTTTTTAAAGAAGCAATAACCTTATTTCACAACTTAGACTAGTCTTACTATCGTATATTCTAGTATAGGTAATAGCTATTTTCCTTTAGGGGTTACCAGATACTTGGCCCATTTTTCCATACCCCGATTTGTAAAGTAATCAACTGATGATAATTAAACAGCACACAAACCCTATTTAGTAATTAAGGGTTGTTTTTTTTCATTTCAGAAGTAAACGCCTTGGATTTTGAGATTTTTTCCTTATTACCTATTAAAATACCTTCCTCTGTTCCAACAACAACAATATCGGAAAGTCCAATAACATTTATAGGAATTTCAAGTTCATTAATAATATGAGTATTTAAGGAATCTTTTGATACATATCCTAACCCCAGTATTTCTTCATCCAACTCTTCCGTTAACGCATCCCAAGTCCCCAAGTCCTTCCATTCCCCTGAATATGACATCACTGCAATTTTGTCTTCCTTTTCCACTACTTCATAATCAAAGCTAATTCTCGGAAGCATCTCATACGATGCTCTTAACTCTTGATATTCCAATGGTAGGCCTTTTTCTTTCATAATAGAAAGGAGATAACCAAGACGAACGGCAAAAACTCCACAGTTCCACAGTGCCCCTTTTGAAATGAGGTCTTCAGCAGTTGCTCTTCCCGGTTTTTCGACAAAATTAACGACTGAAGAATAATTGTGTGTGGTTGATAACATCTTCTCTGGTAAAATATATCCGTATTTTTCTTGAGGTGAAGTGGGTTTTACACCCATTAATACAATATTTGCCCCCGTCTTTTGAATAACTGTTTCTAATTCATATACACTAGTGAAAAAATCATCATTTACATACGAATCAACAGGTAATAAGCAGACAACCTCATCTTCACTAATTCCCTCAATATCATAAAGATAACTGGCAGCTAACATAATAGCTGGAAACGTGTCTCTTCTCTTTGGTTCCAAAATCAACTTTGGTTTCCAATTAGACTGTAACTGTTCCTCTAATAGTTGTACTTGTGACTCTTCTGTTACGATAGATAAGCTGCTAAACATTTCGTTTTTCTCAAGTAGGAGTCTACACATTCTTTGAATCATCGATTCTGGAATTCCATTTAAATCCTTAATTATCTTTACATACTGCTTTGGATTCTTTTCAGTAGATAATGGCCACAAACGAGTTCCTGATCCACCTGATAATATTAGAACATTCAAACTAATCTCCCTCTTTAAGTATGATAGACGTTCCTTAGATAAAGCTAAATCACCTGGAATAACCTCACATATGACCTTTTGCTATCTCTTTTTCTACTCTTTTCATATCAGCTTCTATCATCATCTCTACCATTTCTTTAAAACTAGTTTTTGGTACCCACCCTAGTGTTTCTTTCGCTTTATCTGAATTTCCCATTAGTATATTGACCTCAGCTGGTCTAAATAGAGATGCATTACTTTCAACGTGCTCCTTCCAATTTAGCCCTACATAATTAAATGCCACATCACATAGATCTTTAATTGAATGAGATAACCCTGTAGATACAACAAAAGTATCAGGTTTATCATGCTGGAGCATTAGCCACATCGCTTCTACATAGTCCCCTGCAAATCCCCAATCTCTTTTTGCATTTAAATTCCCTAGTATGAGCTTATCTTGTACTCCTAATGATATTCTAGCAACAGCATCTGTCACTTTTCTTGTTACAAACGACAGACCTCGAAGTGGGGATTCGTGATTAAATAAAATCCCGCTCGATGCGAACATATCATGACTTTCTCTATAGTTCACTGTCATCCAGTGAGCGAAGAGTTTTGAAACACCATAAGGACTTCGTGGATAGAATGGTGTGTTTTCATTCTGTATTGGTTCTTGAACCTCCCCAAACATTTCACTTGAAGAAGCTTGATAGACTTTAATGTTATTATCCGTTAATCGAACAGCTTCTAATACATTTAACGCTCCCATGCCTGTTACATTACACGTTAATATTGGTTGATCCCAAGAAACACCAACAAAGCTTTGAGCTGCAAGATTATACACTTCATCAGGCTTAAAGGTACGTAAAATCTTAACAAGCGAACTGAGATCCGTTACATCACCGTATACTAGTTCAATTGAATCAGTAATATTGAAATAATCTAACCTCCAAAATGAAGAAGTACTTCTTTGGGGTACTAATCCAACAACTCGATATCCCTTATCAAGTAAGAACTTTGCTAAATAGGCACCATCTTGCCCTGTAACTCCTGTAATAAACGCAGTCTTCATGTATTGTCCTCCTTACAAATTTCTAATATTACACGTCATTGACCTTGAATCACATTCTGTTAATTTTAGTAGTCTATTTATCATTCATTCTACAAAAGCAAGTTTTTTCCACTCTACAAATTATCATATGTTCTTTTCCTTTGAAGGTGCAGAACACAATGATGGGTTTTAACATATAATGCTATATAAATTTAGACGTGTGCCTAAAAGGGAGGATATCGATATGAGTATGCCCAATATTCCAGAAGGTAAATTTAGACCTAATATGAAAGAAACAATTATTGATTTATTGGAATCCATTGCTTTAGAGGAAATAGCCCTCTCTCATCTCTTAAACGCTGAAGCTGAGAAAATCCAGGCTATGGTTGGTAAAAATTCAGATTTTCCAAGTTGTCCATCTCATGAACAAATTTTTAAATTCAATCACCAAACAAGTAAGTTTTTAGAGGTTATTGTTATGAAAGAATGGCTACTACTTCGTAAATTAGATGATGTTATTTTCTTAAATGAAGAATTTCAATCTCACTATTCTCGTGAAGAATATGGTCATTGTAGGAATAGTTGCGACTGCGACTGTGATTGTGACTGCAATTGTATAAACCAAATCCCTTGTAAATGTCACCCACATTTCATTGAGGAGGACCCGTGTAAATGTCACCGTCATCTCAGAGGAAAAGATTAGATCATCATTTACATTCTGAGGAAAAAATAAAAGATTACTCTGTTACCTATATTCATGCACTTACCCAACTTGAAAACTCATTATTTCATTTAATAGAATCGATCCTTGCATTCCAGAAATTAATTAATTCAGATACATGGAAAGCTACGCAATCAAAACAACTACAATTCACTTCTTTAAAAAGACTAAAATTATTAGTCTCTTTACAAGATCAGGTATTAAGAAAGTATGAAAGCATGAATAATAGTACACTAAGCTCCGAGAATTATGTATGTCAGAACTATCGCAGCTTTAAGATAAATAAAAAAAACATGTTAAAATCATACCGAGTTTTATTTACTAATCCCAGCGATATAATAGAAATTCATAAATTATTAGAAGAACTTGAGAATTACAACAAGAAAAAAGAGTTGCTTACTAATAAGAAAAACTTCTCACCAATTGAAGCAAACCCTTGGATAAACTCAACCATTTTATAGGGGAAGTGCGTCTGTTTTTTTTAGATGTTCTAAAATAATAAAAGTGATAGGGTAACCCCCCTTCTAGTAAAGTGTTAAATAACATTCTACTTGAAGGGGCTTTACACTATATCTTTCTATATGTGTATATCTAATGATCTAATTGTGCGTTTTACATAAGCTATTTGTTTAAGCTGGCAGCTCCAATGTGTTTCCCTCCCCCTCTTATTCCACAAAGTATGAATAATCAGGATGCAGTTTAAGTGAGGATAACACACTTTAGTTAAGATAAGAAAAAGATCTTGACTAAAGTCTAAGGTGAATTAAGAAAATGAATTTAACTATCGTTGACATCATTGAGGAAGTATAACAGGAGATCTATCAAATCTGAACATGTGTTATATAAGCAAAGTGAAAATACGACATAAAATAAGGTGAGCTCTAAAAAAGCATAGAGCCCACTCCTTTCATTTCACAACAGTCAATTATGTCCCAATTACAGGGTTACCAGGGGAAACTTGAATAAGATCCAATACATTTTCAAATTTAAATTGGAGAAGCATCTCTTTCTTAATAACATCCTGAATCGTTCTACGAACACTTTGATCAACAAGTAAAAGATTAGAGATTGTAACATCCCCTGGAGCTAAAGTAGAAGTAGTAGGAGTAAGGGTACCTAATACAAACTGTAATTTCTCTGCCTCTGCGTTTAAGATGTGCGCTAAAGCTAACTCTTCCAGAGCGATCGATGATAACAATAAAGGTACTGTATCGCCTACAGTAATACCAATACTTGGCGTAATATTTGGGATATTTGCTTGCGACATATTTTCACCTCTTTCATTCTGTTTACAATACAATATGCAGGTGTTTTTTTTAAGACACTCTTTTTCTACCAGACAACAAACCTATTTTTCATATTATATTGGGACGATAACCTGCGTTTGTTCAATGTCTACTAGAGGATTTAATTCTGAAGAAGATGCTATAGCTGTATTAGTCAAGGTTCCGCTAATTAGAGAAGTCACTGTGCCTGAAAAACTAAGTACTATTGTTTCATTCGGTAAGATCGTTCCTATATTACATGTTATGATCCCACCAACAGTAGGACCAATAAGAGAACATTCTGGTGGTAAAGAACCAACGTCTAATGTGAAAGTAGGACCCAACACAGTTCCTGGGGGCAGTACATCATTAATCACCACACCCGTAGCCGGAGATGTTCCAACATTAGATAATGTAAGAGTATATGTTAATGTGTCTGAGATATCTAAATTCAATGGATCCGGATCATCTGTTTTTTCAAAAGTTAAAACAGGTGGAGGAGTTATCTCCTGGCTTTGAATTTGAATGAGATCTAGAACATTAGTAAACTTATTCCCTAGAAGCATCTCCTTTTTGATAACATGTTGTAATGTTTTTTGAACACTTCGATCAAGGTTTACCAAGTCAGTAACTGTAACTAATCCAGGTGTTAGTGTCGTAGCTGTTGGTGATAATGTCCCTAACACATATTGGAGTTTTTCCGCTTCGGCATTCATAATATGGGCAAGCGCCAATTCTTCAACAGCTATTGATGCTAGTAAAAGTGGTATAGTCTGTCCAACAGTAACTGAAATACTAGGTGTTATAGTAGGAATTGATGGTTCTGACATCTTTTCACCTCCTATTTTTAAAATAACAAGTACAGTGCATTGTATTCTTATGCCTTTTCTTGGTCTCGGCTAATCACTCTATTAGTGAGTCTATTTTAATCGATCTAATGCACCTGCTGCCTCCTTATGTGTAGGGCATAGATTTAGTGCTTGTTCATAACAGACTATTGCCTTCTCGATCTCTTTCTTCTCTTCATAGCATAGCCCTTTATAATACCAAGCTTGGAAACTTCCAAGTCCTTTTTGTGTTAAATATTTTACTTGATTATCCCCAATTTTCAAACATTCGTTAAATGTCTCTATCGACTCTTCTACTTTACCTAATTTAAGTAAAACTATACCTTTATAAAACAGGAGATCTACGTAATCTGGATACAAGGAAATTGCCTTTTCAATTGCTGGATACGCACCTTCAAAGCTGCCTATACTTAACAAAATTGAGTATTTTAATTTATAGAGTAAAGAAGGAGGTGTCATTTGATTCATCACAAATAATACGATCGAACGGTTAATATGCTGAAATGACTTCGTAAAATCCTTTAAACGATAATACTCGGAAGCCAAATGATAGTAGAGCCAAGGATCTTCTTCATTACGACTTAATGCCTCTAATAGTAGCGTAATATTCCTTTCTGACTTGCCTTTATCATTTACATACTTATCTAAATACCCGTAGTGCCATATACAAACAGGCGCTTCTCCCAATCGTTTTTCTTTATTGGTTTTCAATAATATTTCTTCTATATTTAATGTCTCATGAATACTATTGATAAAGCGAAAACCGATACCATTTCTAAACAACCTAGGGTGTAAAATACGGATTACACAATTGTAATCGACCTTTTCTCCATAAAAATTATTGAGCTCAAAACTATATAAATCATAATCTTCAGTTTTAGCTAATTCTCTTAGTGTTTTCCGCTCTGTTTCTTGATGAATTTCTTCATCTGCATCTAGCCATAAAATCCAATCGCCACTAGCTAGAGATAAACTATAATTTCTCGCCTTTGCAAAATCATGATCCCAACGATAGGAATAAACTTTTGCTCCTAATTCTCGACAAATTTCAATCGTCTTATCAGTTGATCCCGTATCGACAATAATCATTTCATCAACTAGATCTTTCACACTCTTAATACATCTTTCTATACACTCTTCTTCATTTTTCACTATCATACATAATGAAATTAATGGACCTTCCAATCCAATCACTCCTTAACATCTTGAATACAATTAAGATATGTTCTTATTACCAACCTGTGAGGCTATAAAATTTACAGTTGTTAATGCGATGAAAAGGAAAGGATGAAAAAGAATGAAAAATAGGATTAAATTAACCTTGGAAGGGTTAGTCAGCGAGGAGAATAGCCTTGCTATTGTCAACAAGAACATCATGTCAAGATTAGAAAAGAATAATCAATTTAAATTTGCTATGCAAGATGGTTCACAACTGCCACCCAGCTCCTCTGATGTATCGAATACCATTCATCAAGATTTTTTCATTTCACATCATTGGCCACCTAGATTAAGCAAACCATCTAACACCAATTATTGGATCTCCTTTATACCTTGGGAATTTGGAGCCATTCCTACTTCCTGGTATATACCTATGAAATATGAAGTAGACGAGATATGGGTATACAGCCACTATAATAAGGAATGTTATAGTAAATCCGGGATACCTGAGGAGAAAATTAACGTTATCCCATTAGGCGTTGATGAGTCTGTATATCATCCAAACGTAGAGCCTGCATATTTTGAGGAGGATGATCGATTTCGATTTCTTTATGTTGGTGGAACAATTTCAAGGAAAGGATTTGACCTTCTTTTAGAGGCATATACCGAGGAGTTCACTAGTGACGATGCAGTCTGTTTGGTTATTAAAGATAATGGGACTGAAACACACTATAAAGGAATTACATTAGAACAAAGGGTCGATGAAATTACATCACGACCTAACGCACCTGCAATTGTCTACATGAATGAGCATTTATCTACAAACCAATTAGCCTCATTATATACATCTTGTCATTGCTCTGTTTTCCCTTATAGAGGAGAAGGATTTTGTCTACCCATTGCTGAATCTATGGCATGTGCAACACCTGTAATTGCTCCAAATCTAGGTCCTGCAGTTGAAATCTTAGGGGAAGAATATCCTCTTTTTATAGAATCAACAACCAAAACTCATGAAATAAGAAAAGTAAGTCATTTAGAAACCATTGATTTTCCCTGGTGGATTGAACCTAATAGGCAAGATCTGAAAAAAAAGATGCGATACGCATACGAAAACAAAAAAGAATTAGTGAAAATTGGAGAAAAATACAGCGTAAAAGTAACTTCAACATATAATTGGAATAAGACAATAGACACCATCTCAGAGCACTTACTAACTAAATATAAACAGTTAGAACATCCCACCAATCATTCCTTTTCCGCTACCGATGTTATTTCGACGGAATTAACGCTAATTAACGGCGATATAAATAATAATCAATATGAACATGCACTTGGGAAACTAAAAGCATTATTATCTAGATTCCCCAACAATAACACTATTCGTTTATTAACGGCTCAGATATTTATAATGGTGGAAAATTACTTAGATGCTATTAACCTACTCGTCCCTTTAACAAAAGAAATAGAAAGTGGCGAAACGTTTCAATATGCGCAAATATGGAACTTATTAGCGATTTGCTATAGTAACATTCAGTCTTGGTCTCTAGCCATTGATGCATTTAATAAAGCCACTAAGCTTAATAAAGAGATGAATATTTATAAAATTTCTTACCTTAATTCTGCCATACACTCCTTATCTCTTTTACTCGGTCATATACACAATGAAATTGGTGACGCATATTATGACTTAAATAATGATACTTCTGCTAAAAAAATGTATCTATTAGCTCGTGAATATGAACATAATACCCCATCGCTTACTAATCGAATCGAAGAAATACAAAAGAAGAAAGAACTAACTAAACAAAAATTAAAACCTTTACTAGAAACTAGTGTTGATAAGCAGACTCAAGAAACAAATACGATCTGTTGGGACCATTCCAATAGTGAAGTGAAGTATCTTAAAGAATCTTCCTCAGCTTTTAAACAATTGAAAACACTATTTCTTCCCGGTCAAAAAATAAAAATAGTAGCACCGGCCATTGACCGAATAACGACCTCCAGTAAAAACTGGGATGGTGCTCTTATCTATATTGATTCAAACTTAGAAACCAATCATATTATAAATTTGAAGAAATGGTGTACGAAACAGATTAACCTAGGCTGTAAAGTGATTATTTTCACTAATAACCCTAAGAATGAAACCTATCGAAAGTGCTGCTCTTTATTTAGTTACGGAGAATGGTGTGAACTAAATAAAATAGATTTTTTAATAGATGATCCAGACATTATTGGAGAATATACCGTTTTCCAAAGAGGTGGATATAAAATTCTCTGGAATTCTCCTTACTACAATCATTCTGGTTATGCGACCGAACAAAAACATTTTTTACAGAGCTTGTCACCCTATCCTTTACTTATTGGATTAGATGCTATCGATGCACCTACAGAATCAAAAAGAAGCTCTTTAGATGTTAAGCTAAGTACTTGGTTCCATACAAAAGAAGAGAATCCCATCATACATTATCAAGCAGCTCCCGCTCATTTATTCACACTACCTCGTGCTCCAATATCCATAGGACGTACCATGTTTGAAACAGATCGTATTCCTCAAGAATGGGTAAAAAAATTGAATGAACTCTCTGAGATTTGGGTACCATCAAAATTCAATATCGAGACATTCCACCATTCAGGTGTCGATAGGAATAAGCTGCAAATTATGCCTGGCGCAATCGATGAAGCTAAATTTAATCGTCATCATGTCAAACCCTACTCCATTCCAACTAGTCGGACCTTTACATTTTTATCCGTTTTTGATTGGAGTATAAGAAAAGGGTGGGATATTTTACTAAAATCATATATAGAGAGCTTTACAGATGAAGACGATGTTACGTT
Source organism: Bacillus weihaiensis (assembly GCF_001889165.1). Taxonomy (GTDB): domain Bacteria; phylum Bacillota; class Bacilli; order Bacillales; family Bacillaceae; genus Metabacillus; species Metabacillus weihaiensis. The sequence continues at coordinate 3,984,023 of NZ_CP016020.1, forward strand.
GGTCATTAAATTAAGTAGAATAAATGAACCTACAGCTAAAGTTGAACAATTAATTAACGAAATCAAGCAGGAAAGTAATTGTAAGAATCCCCCTCACATCCTATTAATTGATAAAGAGATGACAGAAGATGAAATCATCCAACTCTATTGTGCCTGTGACGTATTTGTTTTGCCAACACGTGGTGAAGGATGGGGACGCCCTTTTATGGAAGCAATGGCATTAGAAATACCAGTAATCGCCACTAATTGGAGTGGGCATCTCGAATTTATGAACGAAACAAATAGTTACTTAATTGAAGTTGAAAAACTGATCCCTGTCCCTAGTAGTATGCCACCTCATTTTCTCAATCATTTATGGGCACAACCGAGTCTAGAACATCTTAAGGTCCTTATGAAAAAAGTGGTTAAAGATCCAATTGCTGCAAAGCAAACAGCCAAAAAAGCAAGATCTGACCTTTTCCCACGCTATTCCATTGAAGAAGTAGGAAAAAAGATTTATCGACGTTTTGATTATCTTGTTAAAAATTACTTTCAATAAGAGGTGACTTATGAATAGAGTAAGTGCATATTTAGGTGATTATACGTATTTATCTCAACTAGCTCACGGACCTAAAATCTTTCTAGATACTCGAGAATTGAGTATGACTGCGCACATTATTTCTGATGGATTTTGGGAAAGTTGGATTACAGACGTATTTCTTCAAAGCATCCATAAAGGCATGAGTGTATTAGATATAGGAGCAAATTGTGGTTACTATTCATTACTAGCAGCGAGTGTTGTTGGACCTACGGGTCAAGTACATGCTTTTGAACCCAATCCCTTTCACCATATTAATCTGAATAAGAGTAAAATGATCAATGGATTTTATCACTTAGATATCCATCCTCATGCTCTGAGTAATGAAAATGGAGAAATGGATCTATTTGTTCCTAAAAACTTAACGGCATCTGCTAGTTTATTTGGAAATTTAATAAAGCCTATTGAAAAAATTGATACGATTGAAGCAGTCCCTGTTACAACTGTTAAACTAAGTGAATATCTACCTAATGTAAAAGCAAATGTGATAAAAATGGATATTGAAGGAGCAGAACCTTTAATTTTAGATGACGTACTTGATATTATGGACAGAACTGGTGATTCCACATTAATTATGGAATATAACCAGAAGGCATGGGAGATGCAAGATTTTGATTATGAGAAGATCATGAATAATGTTGATAAGCGTGGGTTTAACATTCATATTATTCAACATGATAGAACACTGCAACCTGTGTCACCAAAAGAACTTATAAAAGCAGTAGGCCCTCATACACACTTTGATTTATTCATAACAAGAAAATAGAATGCACCATCTTATTCCTTAAAGGGTACCTAACCTATCTTAACAAAATAAAAACTACTCCCCAAAGCCAAGCGTGTAAGGTGAACTTAGGGGAGTAGTTACTTGCATTTTTACTTTACAGTCTCTTCTTTGGCTTAAAACTCATTGTTGCTTGAATGGCATTTTTCCAGCCATCATATAACTCTTCTCGTGTTTTTTCATCCATCTTCGGCTCAACTGCAACATCTTTTTTCCATTTCACCGTAATTTCTTCTCTATCTGCAAAGAATCCTACTGCTAAGCCGGCTAAATAGGCTGCTCCTAACGCAGTCGTTTCATTAATAACGGGACGTTCTACAGGTACATGTAAAATGTCGCTTTGGAATTGCATAAGGAAGTTATTTTTCACAGCTCCGCCGTCTACTCGAAGTGTTTTCAGCTCGATACCAGAATCAGCTTCCATACAAGTCAAGACATCCTTTGTCTGGTAGGCTAATGATTCAAGTGTAGCGCGTATAAAATGCTCTTTTGATGTTCCACGCGTCAAGCCAAAAACAGCACCTCTTGCATCACTATCCCAATATGGAGTACCTAGTCCTACAAACGCAGGGACAACGTATACTCCTTCTGAGGATTCAATTCGTGTCGCATAGGCTTCACTTTTGCTCGCATCATCGAACATTCTTAACCCATCTCGTAGCCATTGAATAGCCGAACCCGCAACGAATATACTGCCCTCTAACGCATACTCGACCTTTCCATCTATTCCCCAGGCAATGGTCGTTAATAGGCCATTCTTTGATTTAACCGCTTTTTCACCTGTATTCATTAACATAAAGCAACCAGTGCCATATGTATTTTTAGCCATTCCCTTTTCATAGCATGCCTGACCAAAGAGAGCAGCCTGTTGGTCACCAGCAACCCCTGCAATCGGTACCTCTTCACCGAAGAAGTGATAATCTATCGTTTTCGCATAAACCTCTGATGATGAACGGACCTCAGGTAGCATGGAGCTTGGCACGGTTAATATGTCTAATAGTTCTTCATCCCATTTCAGGTCATAAATATTGTACATTAGTGTTCGCGATGCATTACTATAATCGGTCACATGAGCCTGACCACCTGACAGCTTCCATATTAACCATGTATCAATAGTTCCGAAAAGTAGTTCTCCCTCTTCCGCTTTTTGTCTAGCTCCTTCGACGTTCTCTAGAATCCATTTCACCTTTGTACCAGAGAAATACGCATCAATTAGTAGCCCTGTTTTTTCTCGAATCGTATCACTATGACCTGCTTGCTTTAATTCTTCACATATATCTGCGGTTTGACGCGACTGCCATACGATCGCATTATAGACAGGTTTACCCGTTTCCTTCTCCCATACAACAGCTGTTTCACGTTGATTTGTAATCCCAATACTCGCGATTTCTTTTGCTGAAATGGATGTCTTTGTTAAAACCTGTGCAATAACAGCAAGCACAGAGCTCCAAATTTCTTGAGGATTATGTTCGACCCACCCTGGATTAGGAAAATATTGAGTAAACTCCTGTTGGGCAGATCCAACAATTTCACCACTTTTATTAAAAATAATTGCTCGTGTACTGGTTGTTCCTTGATCTAGTGCCATAATATACTTCTTTTCCATAAGCTTATCCCTCCACTATTACACATTTATTACCCGATGATGTTGGATGAACATTATTCCATATAATAAACTTAGACATTGGTAAAATCATCACATATCTTTAAGTCTAGCAGAATAAAAAAAGAGACAGCTGTAGCATTATATTGGAATATCTCCACCCTAACGCATAGCTGTCTCTTGGTTTCTCGTCAGCAAATAATTAACTTACACCTATTATAAAAAGAAGATCCACCTTTGTAAACGTTTTAGACGAATTTCTTCCATGAACACATTATCTTTTGCTAAATCTTATTAAGAAAGCTAGACTAGCATAGTTATATAATAATAGGATATAAGAACTATAAAGGGGATTCAGCTAATGAGTGTACACCAATTTACAGCAGTAGGAATGAATGGACAAGTAAGAAAGCTAGAGGATTATAAAGGAAAAGTTTTGCTCATTGTTAATACAGCAGGCCGATGCGGCTTTACCTATCAATACGAAGATTTACAAAAGCTTTATGACCGCTACAAAGAAAAAGACTTTGTGATTTTAGGCTTTCCTTGTAATCAATTTGATCATCAGGAGCCAGATGCTAACGAGCAAATTCAAGCAAACTGCTTATTAAACTATGGTGTGAACTTTCCACTTTACCAAAAAACAGACGTTCGTGGTGAAAGTGCTCATCCACTATTTGACTATTTATCACATAAAATCCCGTTTCAAGGGTTTAATACATCCCACCCAGTTGCAAAGATCCTACTTCCTCTCATCAATGAGAAGCATCCTGAATATTTAACCGATGACTACTCCATTAAGTGGAATTTCACAAAGTTTTTGATTGACCACAATGGTGATGTAGTGAAACGCTTTGAGTGTACAACGGATCCAATTGATATGGAGAATGATATTGAGGCATTGTTAAAAGAAGTAGCTGTTTAAGATACCAGAGGAACGCTCCATTGGAATAGCCCTGATTGTAAAGTGACGATAAAGTGATTTATTTTTAGAACCTAAAAACAATCATAATCCCGTACTTACATAGGACGGGATTATGATGTAATTGCTTCTATTGTTGAAGTTTGCTATTTAATAGGAGTCACCTGTTAATTAGATAAGAACCAGTAATCTATTATATCCTAATTCTCAGAACTCTTTTTTAAAATTAAAGGGTCTTAGTAGAAACCTTTTTGCTTTCTTTCCTTGTAAGGACTAAACCAACTAATCCTTGTCTTCTTTATGTAATTCTTCTATAACATTGTTTCCTTTGGTTCTTTTATAAAGAAAATATCCCACCTGTGTATCTTCTAGACCATTTAGCTACTGTATATGATTATTTTTACTTTATATCATTCATTAAAGTTCTATTTCCTTACCATCAATATTGATTGATTTAATATTTAGAACATCTAAAGGCAAAGTAGGTATGAATTTAACTTTAACCTTTTCTTCTTCACTAAAACTAGTAAAAGCATCCAAAGTTTGAACACTGCCATCGGTCATTTTAGCACTAACATCAATTTCGGTTAAATCGTTGAATTTACCGTTCCCGTATAAAGTTACACCCAATGGTGAAATAGAAACACTTTCCGAATTCCATGTTCCAAAATTCTTATTCAAGTCCCTATTTATTTCACCTTCAACAGATTGTATTTTAAAGGTAGTATTCCAGTTCCCTGTTGTATAATTTCCGTTTGAAACAAAATATCCCAATAATTCTTGTTCTTCAAAATCCACACTTTCCATATCAAAAATATATTCAGTATATTCATCACCATAGTTGGTATGACCTGCTTCATCTGTTCCAAAACTGACACTTGTAGGATATGTTTCATTACCTAAATCATCAACAAAATAAAAATAACCATGATTATCAGTATTTTCTTTATACCATCTTGTTTGAATATGAAGGCGATTATCAATAATACCTATATTTGAAATATGCATAAACTCTATTTCTTTAAGAGGAATTTCATTTTCATTTGGTTTTAAAACCTGTACTACCCCTTGATCTTCTAGTTTTTGATACAAATTTCCTCCTCCGCCGGAAGTGTTATTCATATCAAGTCGAACCGTTTTAGGTGGTTTACTTGTTATTTTTGAAAGATTAACATCAACTGCGTTGTCAAATGTTTGTTTATCGCTAAGAAAGGAAGTAATACGAAAATTCATTTTGCTATTGTTAAGGATCTCCCCACCATTTCCTTGGATTCGCATTGTAGCAGTATTGGTTTTTTCATCATAATCTACAATTCGACTATTAAACATGTGAGCACCAGTTAAAGAATAATCGTAAAGGTCAAGAGTTTCATCAATCATATTACCCGTTAAGTCTTGTAACGTAACATAAATAACTGCCATTTCATTATCATTCATCGCAGCAACCACTTCCATTTTAATTCCATCACTTTCGCTGCTAATTTCAATAGGTTGAAGCATTAATGCTATTTCAGGACTGACAGTAGCTACTAAATGATTAAAGCTTGGTAAACGAGCTGCTCCTACTCCAGCCGAAAATACTACAAATGCAGAAGCAACCAAAGGAATCATTATTTTTTTTGTTTTCCTTTTTGGTTTTTCTGACTCCGCCATCATTACACCAAATTTTGATCTCGTATGTAATTCTTTTGGAATTTCAATTTTTTCTAAAACTTGCTTTAATTTATTACTCACAAATATCAGCCTCCTTAAACTCTTTACGAAGTTTATCTAATGCTCGATATACTAGCGATTTAGCCGTGCCAATTGGGATCCCTAATACCTCTGATATTTCTTTAAATGTAAAATTTTGATAAAACCTTAAAAGAACAACGCTCTTTTCATTCTCTTGTAACGTGTCAATCAAATCTTGTAATGTTAAAGAAAGGGGAATGTCTTCATCATCTAAACCAACGAATCCTTCAAACTCTGGTATTAATTGAATCACTTTCATATTATTTTTAACGATGTTAACTGCACAATTTATCGTAATTTTCATCAACCACGTTTTGAAATACTCTGGTTTCTTCAACGTATGTATCTTTTTAAATGATTGGTATGCTACTTCTTGAACAACATCTAATGCATCTTCTTGATTTTTTACATATAAAAAGGCCATTCGATAAATATCTTCCTCATATTGTTGAAAAATCTTTAAAAAGGCTGTTGCATCCCCTTTTCTAGCTTTTTTCACTAAACGTTTAATCGTAATTCACCCTCTCTTTTTCTACCTACACCTATTAGACAATTAAATGTTCAATTTGGCTTAAAGTTTGTAAAAGTTTTTTCTATAAAAATAAAAAATCGCCTAAAAAGACGATTATATGAGATCACTTTATTTATTTCTGTATGTTCTTCTTACAATAACCCACGTATATTATTTTGAATACAAACTTTCACAACTTTAAGCTTTAACACATATGCTTTATTTCTCTGAAGATTTTATTCAAGAGTCTGGCCCTATTTGTTGAATAAAAGGATTATCATTTTTTAAACACCTTTACTAATTTTTTGTCTACTATATTATGATTTATAAAAACTTTATTTTCACGAACCACTTTTCCAAAAATAAAAAGCTCCAGTACACGATGTTACGTAACAATAAAGTTGTTTAATTCTTCATGTAGCTTTGAAATTTTAAAAGTTTAATCAAAAATAAAGCACAAGCCTGCATTTTACGGAAAACTTTATCGATCAAAATGGATTCTATAGTTTTGAATACAGATGGAATTTTCATGAAAATGTTTGATCATTCTAGGGTATGTTTTGTTTAACATTAGCCTCCGTTTGTTTTATTACTTTAAAAATTTTTAAAAAATAAAATGTATATATTTTTAAAGCATGCTACATTCGAAATGTAACAAACAAATATAAATGAAGAAAGGAAGAGAGAATCTATGAAGTTTAAAGTCGAAATTCTCCCAAACTATCGAATCGCTTATGTAAGAAGAATTGGACCTTATAATAATGCAAATTTTGAAGTAATGGAAAAGTTAAAAAAATGGGCTAAGGAGAGAAATCTTCTTAAATCGGCAATTCTATTTGCAATTCCACAAGATAACCCTGAGACAACACTGCCTGAAAATTGTAGATTTGATGCTTGTATTGTAATTTCAAAGGATTATCAAATGGATGATTCAATTTATGTAGGTGAACTCTCCGGCGGAAAATACCTTATTTACGAAGTCAAACATACGGTAGAAGATATTCAAAAAGCATATGCTGATATTTTTCCATCTATACAAAGTAATGGATATCAAATTGATAATAAACCTATTTTGGAAAAATACAGTGGTGATATGATTAACAATCCTTATTGTGAAATTTGCGTGCCCATAAAATCATGACTTATCGGCTGTTGCTGTAGAACATCAAAAAATTATTAACTGCGAACAAGCTTAAAGAGCATGTTTTAAAGAAGTTTATTAAAAACATGCTCTTATTCTATTAATGTTGAATTTTCCTTCATTTCTTATTGAACTAAGCCCCCCGCTCCATCAAGAAGAAAATAGGCCAGATCCATTAATTATCTCATCACTAGAAAGTAACGTTGTTTCATATATTGTTTTATTAGTCTTTCTCATAAAAGCTTGAACAACCTCATAACCTACTGCATATCCAGCACCAAAAGAAAGACCTACTGGTTGATATCCTTCTTGTTTGGCAATTTCATCACCAAACATATAACTACTTACCTCAGCAAATCCTTTTATGTTTAGAGCCTCACCAATAACATAGATTGAATACTCTAATTCATCCCTATCGATACTAGTCACCCAAGGCCCCAACTGGTCTGTTCCATACAGTTCTTTTGCAAACGAATCTGCTAATCCTTCTATGACAATATAATCTCCCACTGTTACATTTCCATGGTCCCAATCAAAATAAGAAAAACGAATATTGTGATGAAACTCATGAGCAATAACAGCAGGTATTTTAGGTAAATTATAATCATTTGGATAAATAATTACTGTAATATATCCCGGAATACCACCAAATCCCGTATATCCTTTTTGGAGTTTTAACTTATCAGGATTTGCGACATACATACCAAATTTTATTTCATCGGCGTTTACTTTCAAACCTGCCTTATTAGCTTTATCTATACAGGTTTTAATAGTATTTTCTGCTACCATATAGGCGTTATTATCTTTTAGGATGGATAGCCCCCTTTGAATTTGTTTATCGTTAGAAATATTAGCAAAACCTAACATATTCGTTGCCATTAATACATCATAACCATTTTCTTGTTTTGCTTTTATAGGAACATTTAATAAATTCCACATATTCGTAAACGGAGACATCATCATATAACGAAAATAATCTTGTCTTTCTTCTAAACCCGATATTGAAAGTAATTCCTCATACTGTTCGAATGTATGAATAAATTTATATGTATTGCACATTCAACATACACCTCCATATTACAAGGCTAAAGTATTACGCCACGTTAATGTCAAATAAATCTTGAACGTGTTGCAAAAAACCACAACTTCTTTTAACTAGAAGAGGCTGGGACAGAAGTGCCTGGCACCTTATCGTAACGACTATATGTACGCACTGATTTATCTAGTGCACACAATAGATTGTATCGGAGGGTGCCTGGCTCTTTGTTTTGTCCCAGCCTCTATTTGTTGAAGATTATAAGCTTAATCATTTTAAAGTACTATCACCTAACTTCACATTACCTAATAAAGAAGCACCCCTTCCCAATCGAGCAAAGGCGCTTTTATTAGCCGAGAGCTTGCATGTGTCGAACAATTGTTAGTACAGTTTAAAAAAGGAGTTAAATTAAAATATCGGATTATCACTCCAAAAAACTTCAAGATTATTTAATGAAACGTATAAATCGCTTTTTACCAATTTGTAATACGTCTTCATTCATTAATACCAAGTCTAAATCACCTTCATTTATCTTTTCTTTATTGAGCTGTACTCCATTTTGTTTAACTAATCGGATAAATTCACTTTTACTTTTTACGAATGCTTTTTCAATTAGCTGTGGAATGATGGCTACAATTGTTTCTGCACCTATTTCTAGTAGTAATTCTGGAATATCATCTGGTATTTCCTTCTTACTAAAAGCCGTTTCAAAGTAGGCGACCGCTCTTTTCGTTTCTTCTTCTCCCCAGTATAAATTCGTAATGATTTTTGCTAATTTAAGTTTAATATCTCTCGGATTAACTCCTTTTTCTAGAAGCTGTTTAATGATTGCTATTTCATCCGGATGTTCATCCGTTGCCAATTCAAAGAATTTTATAATTCGACTATCTGGTACTTCCATAACCTTCTTAAACATTACTTCTGCCGGTTCATTTACTCCGATATAATTTCCAAGACTTTTGCTCATCTTCTCTATACCATCAAGACCTTCAAGTAAAGGCATAAAAATAGCTATTTGCTTTTCTAATCCCAAATGCTTTTGAAGTGTACGACCCATTAGAATATTAAATGTTTGATCCGTACCACCTAACTCAATATCCGCTTGTATCTCTACCGAATCGTATGCTTGCATGAGGGGATAAAAAAATTCGTGAATTCCAATTGGTACTTGATTTTTATATCTATTTTGGAAATCATCACGCTCTAATATTCTTGCAACTGATGTTGTTGCAGCTAATTTAATGACTTCCTCGAATGTTAATTTTAAAAAGCCATTCACTGTTATAGCGGACCGTTGTCTTTTCTGAATCTAACACTTTAAAGATTTGTTCAAAGTATGTTTTTGCATTTGCTTTAACCTGTTCGTCACTTAAAGCTACTCGGCCTTTTGCTTTTCCTGTTGGATCCCCAATACGACCTGTAAAATCACCAATAATAATGACTACCTTATGGCCTAAATCTTGCATCTGTTTGATTTTTCTTAATACCACTGCATGACCTAAGTGAATATCTGGGGCAGAAGGGTCAAGTCCTAATTTAATAGTAAGCGGGGTTTGTAACTCGTATGATTTCTTTAATTTAGCCAGTAATTCTTCTTCGTTTACTACTTCTTGAACACCTTTCAAAATCATTTTTAATTGTTCTTCAGGTTTTATTAACATAGTAACATCTCCTTGAAATATTATTTCTAATATAGCAAGTTCTATAAGAACAAAAGGATAATAAAAAATCGTCCTTTTGGAATTAACCAAAAGGACGATTTATCTCGTGTTACCACCTTTAATTCATAAGCAACTCACGCAGCTTATCTTAGTAAGTACAGTCCATTGACAATACTTTAGCACTGATTACGGGTGCTTCCCCGGTGTAGCCTACTAAGGAAATCCTGTTCGGTACACAGCTCCAAGATGTATTCACAATCGTTCAACATGCACCTCTCATCAACCGGTAACTTTCTGTCTGTTTACATGATTGCTACTCTTTCTTATCATAGCCTTTGTTCTTATACTCCGAAATGTTTTAACAAATCTTCGTTATGCAGATATTATTGTTATTGATTCTATCTATGTTATTTAACCTTGTCAATATAATATATTTCTATTCCAGAAAATGGCCTAAGCATACAAAGGAGGGACTTACCTTTATGCAAGATAAGCGCTTTGATTGTGGAAAATCACACCTAATAGAATTGGCATAGGTTGTATAAATACAGGCAACCTTTTGCTTAAATATTCATTGTAGATACTATTGTATTGAGCTTATTTAGAGTTCTCCAGTTACGAATTGTTACAGGTGTACCCAATTTCTGAAGTTGATTCGCCAACTTGGAATTACGAATACTATTATAAAACAAAAGGTAAACTTCGCGATTTTCGTTCTTGTAAGTTTCGTATTCATTTTTATATTTGTTTAGACGTTCAATTGTTTCCTGCGGTGGTGATTTAAGCAATAAAGCTACGTATAAGCTTTCTCCCACCGCTAAAGCTTCCGCTTCTGACATTTCCTTCTCCGAGAATGGACAATTCTGAACAATCTTTTCCAATTCCAAGGCTGTTCTCAAAATAACACTGACCGAAAAGTTAAATTCTTCTTCTATTTTCTTTTCTATTTGTATTTGTAACGACTCTTCATTATCATTTGATTCGAAAACAATATTACCGCTTTGAATATATGTTCGTACCCGTTTTAATCCCATTGATTCAAGAAGATCCCTTAATTCAGCCATCTTGATCTTATTTTTTCCGCCTACGTTAACACCTCGCAACAGTGCGACATAAATCATCATTGGTCCCTCCTTACTATCAGGTAATTACCTCTAATCTCGCAAAAAAGTGGAAATACCTTTTCCACCTAAGGGTGATAATGTACTAACCCTATCCATTCCCGCAATGAACGGTTTAGCCTTTTGGATCAGTGACTGGAATACTTCTTGCGACAAAGAAGCCTGATGTGCATTCTCATCAACCCATACCTCATAGACATAAATGGTATCAGAACTTTCATTACCTAAACTAACGACATACAACTCACAGTCATCTAATTCCTCCATAGATTTCGATGCCTGTAATAATATTTCTGCTAACTCATCGCGTTTCCCCTCACAGGCAGTTAATTTGTTAAACAATCCAAATTTTTTCAAAGTCATTCCTCCTATCTAAAATGTTTGATATAGCTGTAATTCTATATTACTTTTCATTTTTCCACAATTTGGACCTAAGTGTTGAAAAGCAGGATTATCATTTTTTAAACACCTTTACTAATTTTTTGTCTACCATACTTTATTTTCTCGAACCACTTTGCCTAAAATAAAAAGCTCCAGTACACGATGTACTGGAGCTCAATCTATTTATTCTACTGTTACACTCTTCGCTAGGTTACGTGGTTTATCTACGTCACAATCACGGTGTAACGCTGCATAATAAGAAATTAATTGTAATGGGATAACAGCTGCTAATGGTGAAAGCTGCTCATGAACAGTTGGAAGAACAAAACGATCGTCTTCTTCTTCTAATCCCTTCATTGAAATGATACATGGATTTGCACCACGTGCAACAACCTCTTTAACATTTCCACGGATGCTTAAGTTTACATGCTCTTGTGTCGCTAGTGCAATAACAGGTGTTCCTTGTTCGATTAGAGCAATTGTACCATGCTTAAGCTCTCCTCCAGCGAAGCCTTCCGCTTGAATATAAGAGATTTCTTTAAGCTTTAATGCACCCTCTAATCCTACATAATAGTCAACAGAACGACCGATGAAGAATGCATTGCGTGTTGTTGGGAAGTATTCTTTTGCAATAGCTTCCATTTCCTCTTTTTGATCACAAAGAACTTCCATTGCATTTGCAACGATACCTAGCTCTTTTGTTAAATCGAATTCCAGCGTACGACCTTTTCCTTGTGCTGCTACAGCTGCCAGGATTGAAAGTACCGCTAACTGAGCTGTGTATGCTTTTGTTGATGCTACCGCAATTTCTGGACCTGCATGTAAAAGCAATGTGTAATCAGCTTCACGAGAAAGCGTAGAACCTTGAACATTTGTTACAGTTAATGATTTATGACCTAGTTCTTTAATCTGAACTAGAACAGCACGGCTATCCGCTGTTTCTCCACTTTGTGAGATAAAGACAAATAGAGGGTTAGCCGATAGTAATGGCATATTATAAGAGAATTCACTTGCAATATGAACTTCTACAGGGATTTTAGCCCAGCTTTCAATGAATTGCTTTCCAATTAAACCTGCATGATAGCTAGTTCCCGCTGCAATGATGTAAATACGATCAGAAGCATTTACCGCATCTATAATCTCATGATCAACTGTAATTTCGCCGTTTTCATTACGGTATTTTTCGATAATTCTTCTTGTAACAAGTGGTTGCTCGTCAATTTCTTTCAACATGTAGTGAGGGTATGTGCCCTTTTCAATGTCGCTAGCATCAAGCTCAGCTTTGTAAGGTGCACGTTCAATTACATTACCCTGTAAATCTTTTATTATAACCGTTTCGCGTTCAACGAAAACCATTTCTTTATCCATGATTTCAACATATTGATCCGTTACTTGTAGCATAGCCATTGCATCTGATGCAATAACATTGAAGCTACCATCACCTAAACCAATTAAAAGTGGACTTTTGTTTTTCGCAACATAAATCACATCAGGATTTTGCTCATCTAATAAACCAATTGCATAGGAACCTTTTAAGATTGATAACGTTTGACGGAACGCTTCCTCAACCTCTAATCCTTTTGCGATGAATTTCTCAATAACTTGAACAACAACTTCTGTATCTGTATCACTTTTAAGTTCTACATCTTGTAAGAACTCTCTTTTTAATTGAACATAGTTTTCGATTACACCATTATGAACAATTGTAAAACGAGTAGATACACTTTGATGTGGGTGTGCATTTAATTGACTTGGCTCACCATGAGTTGCCCAGCGAGTATGTCCAATTCCTGTTGTAGCTTCTACGTTACCATCTACGATTTCACGTAATTCAGCAATACGACCTTTTTCTTTAAAAATATGCACTCCATCTTGATTCATTGTTGCAATTCCTGCTGAGTCATATCCACGATACTCTAGTTTTTCTAATCCTTTTAAAAGAATTTCCTTAGAGTCTTGATTTCCAATATATCCTACAATTCCGCACATATTCATTTTCCTCCCATAGAGTGTTTCTAGGGACAGAAAGGCCAGTTTCTTTTCGGAGACATTTCTGTCCCCTCACACATGTTTTTGTATTTTCTTTGGAAGGCTATACTTCTCTCTTTGTTCAAAAAGTTACCTCTTTGGTTTGAAGAGAAGCTTTCGGTTGTAACCTATTCAACCGGGAGGCATCCGCCGAAAATTCGATAACCTCCATCCTCGTCAACTAAGTCTTTTTTCCAGCACTTAGTCCAGGCGCTTTATATACTTTGTCTATAAGTGTTGTGTTCCCTCTTCCTCCTTTTCCATTATTTAAAGACAAAGATAATCATACAATATCTGATGAGAATTCGTCAATTCATTTTCTAGTTTCTAACAATCATGTATATGAGATTGTATGCTTTTAGTATATGCCGGGAATAAAAAATATGTTAAAAATGACCCCAGTTTTTATTGCCATGTATAACAAAAAATCCCCCTTACCCAATTACAGAGCCAATCAAAAAAAGACAGGTTGCCCTGCCTTTCATATTCGTTTATTCAAGTCCCATTTCTTGCTTGACTACCGTTACAATTCGTTCTACATAATCACGGCATAGCTCTTCAGTTGGTGCCTCTGCCATAACACGTACTAAAGGCTCTGTTCCTGATGGACGTACTAAAATTCGGCCATTACCGTTCATTTCTGTCTCTACGGCTGAAATGATTTCGCTCACTTTTTCATTTTCTGTCACTCGATACTTATCAGTTACTCGAACGTTCAGTAATAGTTGTGGGAATTTTTTCATTTCTGAAGCAAGCTCTGATAATTTTTTACCTGTAAGCTTCATAATATTTACTAACTGTAATCCACTTAATAGTCCGTCACCTGTTGTATTATAATCAAGGAAGATGATATGACCCGATTGCTCTCCTCCAAGGTTATACTCATTCTTTTTCATTTCTTCGACAACATAGCGATCACCAACAGCTGTTGCTACACTTTGGATGTCATTTTGATCCAATGCTTTATAGAAACCTAGGTTGCTCATGACAGTCGATACAACCGTATTCTTCTTTAATCGATTTTCACTATTTAGGTGTTTAGCGCAAATGTACATGATTTGGTCACCGTCAACAATGTCACCATTTTCGTCTACTGCGATAAGACGGTCACCGTCACCATCGAATGCCAAGCCAATATCAGCTTTTTTCTCTTTTAAAAATTCAGCTAATGCTTCAGGGTGTGTAGATCCAACACCATCATTAATGTTTAACCCATTCGGAGAAGTCCCCATTGTTGAAACATCCGCATCTAAGTCTGCAAAAAGATGTGTTGCTAATGAAGATGTAGCACCATGAGCACAATCTAAGGCAACGTGAATTCCTGTAAAGTCTTCATCAACTGTTTGCTTAAGGAATTGTAGATACTTTTGACCACCTTCAAAGTAATCATTAACTTGTCCTAAATTCTTTCCTACAGGACGTGGAAGTGTATCTTCTTCTTTATCCATTAACTCTTCAATCTCTAGCTCTTGTTCATCAGAAAGCTTAAATCCATCTGGACCAAAGTATTTGATCCCATTATCTTCTACAGGATTATGCGACGCTGAAATCATCACTCCAGCTTGTGCTCCAAGCGCCTTCGTTAAGTAAGCTACACCTGGAGTGGAAATAACACCGAGTCTCATGACTTCAGCACCTATAGATAGAAGTCCTGCAACTAAAGCACCTTCTAACATATGGCCTGAAATACGTGTGTCTCTTCCAATAAGTACTTTAGGACGTTCTGTATTCTTTGTAAGAACATATCCACCAAAACGACCAATCTTAAATGCTAATTCAGGTGTTAATTCACTATTTGCGACTCCTCGCACTCCATCTGTACCAAAATACTTTCCCATTGGTTTCGCTCCTTTTTATCTAACTGCCTTAAGAGGCTGAAGATATTTTGACTTTTACTTGTTTTTTCTCCAATGTCCACGTTATATTCTGTGGTCCATTCACTTGTACGTCTACTTCATGCTCTCCATCATTTAAATCTGATAAATTCACATACAATTCAATATCGTCTTCATTTATATCTTGAATGATTGATGGGGCTCCATAGATCGTCACGTCTAACGCTCCAGAATCAGGATCAATGAAATCAAATTGTTTTCCTTCTGAAAGTCCTACCTCATTAATAACTTTGGCTGAGAACTCCTTTTCTTCTTGTTCTTCCACATCCACTTTTATGTTGATTTTTTCTGGAACGACTTTGTTTACTCCATCAGGTTTAGGCACGTCAATTTCAATAATTGAATCTTCCTTGATCTTAGAAAGATCTACTTTTACTCCATCAATTACCTCTAACTGCTCTAAAACACTAAGGGGACCGTAAACGGTAATTTCATTAGGATCTGGCTCTAAGCTCAATATACTTAATCCTGCTCCAAGCTCACCTTCTCGTGTGATCTTAAAAGGTAGTGCTTTACTTGGACTCTTTATTGGTACGGTTACATCTACTACAGATGGCTCCACTTCAACTGGAAGTGCATTCCCATCTTTATCATATACGGTAATACGTGCATCTTGAGTCACCGTTTCTTTGGCATCTTCAAGATTAATAGTTGATTTCACAGAGTCAATCCGATCAATGATTTCTTTCGAAGCTGTAATATTTATACTATTAGGATTCACGATTGGCTGATCTGGTGTATATCCTTCTTCTAATTTATCTTCATTAAGAAAATCAACATCCACTGTAAAGGACTTCGTGATTTTCTCTTCAAGCGTCACAGTAATGACTTTCGGATTAACGGAAGCTGTTAAATCATTCGCAAGATTTTTTGTTTTTAAGCGTACATTATGTGTACCCAAAGAAAGGTTAGTTAAATCTGCATATACTTCAAAATCTTTTAATTTACTCGCCTTTGTAATGGCAGAAGTTGAACCTTCCAATGTGACACTTACTGTTTCAGGTATCCCTGTCACAACTAAATTGTCTTGATCAAAATATGTAACAACCGGGATGTCTGTGACGATTGTTTCATCTGATGTAGGCGAATCACCAAAAAATCCTAGCGGCTGGCTAGTTGAAGACGTTGTTTGGTCTATATTAACAGATACATACAACATCAATGCTAAGAATAAAGCAATACTTCTCATGACCCAAGGGTTATCAATTAGTTTATCCATTCTTTTTCCCCCTCCATTGCCAGCGGGTTGAGGAAGTGGTCTTAGTAGGAGCATTTAATTCCTTTTGTAGGATCTTTCGTAACTCGTCCTGAGATAGGTTACGTTGTAGCTCACTATTTCTAGCAGCAGAAACACTTCCAGTTTCTTCTGAAACGATAATAGTTAAACTATCTGTTACTTCACTTATGCCTAATGCAGCTCTATGCCTTGTGCCTAACTCTTTTGATATAAATGGACTTTCTGATAATGGTAAGTAACAAGCCGCTGCTGCAATTTGATTCTTTTGAAGAATCACTGCGCCATCATGTAGCGGGGTATTTGGAATAAAAATATTAATTAATAGTTCTGAGGATAGTCTTGAATGAAGTGGTATCCCCGTTTCTATGTAATCACTCATTCCAGTTTCTTTCTCAATCGTAATAAGAGCTCCAATCCTACGTTTCGCCATATAATCAGTTGCTTTAATAATTGATTCAATGGTTAATTCAGGATCTTCTTCTCCAGGTATATTGCCTCTAGAAAATAAACGACCTCTTCCTAACTGTTCTAATGCCCTCCGTAGCTCTGGTTGGAAAATGATAATGATTGCCAAGAATCCCCACGTCAGCGCTTGATCCATTAGCCATTGCAATGTACTTAGACCTAAGTATTGACTAAGCATGCGGACAATAATGATCACTGTAATGCCTTTTAAGAGCTGTACCGCCTTTGTTCCCCTTATTACCATAATCAGTTTATAAATTACATACCAAACAAGGAGTATGTCAACAGCTATACCGAGGTAATGCAATACTGGTATATCCTCATATCCCATTCACTCGTCCTCCATGAGTTTACTGACTTTTAAATGTCTATATTTATTTATCATGTTCTACATTTAAAACTCTTACTATTATATCACTAAATAAAATCCTATGTAAAAAGGTCACCTTTATGATGACCCTGTAGTTAATCTAGTACGGTAACAACATCTTTTGATATAGATTTTATATGGTACCAAAGCCATTCAAACATTTGGTCTACTTCTTCAATATCTCCTGTTACCTGTCCAGCAGAAGCAACATACTTTTCACCATTTATGACCGTTACATCTCCATCAATTGTTCCATTGATTGTTAAGGTTCCATTTTTTACAGTAACATCACCTTTTACGATTTCACCCTCCGGTACTGTTACTTTACTATTCTCGACCACTAAATTGGAGTGCTTCGACACACTAAAATTCTGATCACCAGACCATGCGGAAAATAAGCTTCCTGTCATTAATAGAATGAATAACGATGCCGCTGATAATAACGGATGACCCTTCATCCACCTGTTCCAAGATACGGTTCTTTTTTCTTTAGGTAACTTATCCATAATGGATTGAGTAAAATCAGATGGAGCCTCAATGTGAGACGTACTTTGTACTAATGCGACTGCTTTTTCAAGCTGATGAAAATGATCAGAACAATCCTGACAAGATTGCAAATGTTCTTTTACCTCTTTTTCCTCCACATCCGTTAACTCGTAATCCATATATTTATGCAATAGCTGAACAAATTCATTAGAACAGCCCATCTCTTCTCACCTCTTATAAGTGCCTTAATTGCTTCCTTAACGCTTCTCTGCCTCTATGAATACGGGTTTTTACTGTACCAATCGGGATCTCCAGAATTTCACTAATTTCAATTAACGAAAGCTCATCGATGTATTTCAATACAATAACCGATCTATACTTATCCGGAAGCTTAAGGATCTCTTTTTGAATCAATTGCTGCAGTTCCATTGTTTCGAGCTCGTCTTCTGGCAGAGCATCATTTGCAGCAATTTGAGAATACATTGTTAATCCTTCTGTACCTGCAATTTCAGCGTCAAGATAATAATCTGGTTTCTTCTTCCGTATACGGTCGATAGAAAGGTTTGTTGCAATTCGGTATAACCAAGTAGAGAATTTTTTATTCATATCAAAGGTATGAATATTTACATATGCTCTTATAAAGGCCTCCTGAGCGATATCTTCAGCCTCATGGGCATTACCAAGCATTCGATAGCATAATTGATAGATCTTATCCTTGTATAAGTCTACAATTTCCGCATATGCATTTTGATCCCCTTTTTTCACTTGTTTTATTCGTTTCTTTATAATAGTTTCCATTTATTTATACCTCCGCACTCCGCGGGTTTATTATTATACGTATAAGGTATCGAAAAGGTTTCAATAAATCACACAAAATTATTTTAACAAATTTTGGTGCCTTATGGAGAAACTTTATAAAAGAATAGTCATTTAATTAAATTGTTTTATTTTTACTCATAAAAAAAGCGATAAACATTGTTTATCGCTTGGAATATGTAATATAAAGTAATCTTGGTGGAGCCTAGCGGGATCGAACCGCTGACCTCCTGCGTGCAAAGCAGGCGCTCTCCCAGCTGAGCTAAGGCCCCTATATTGGAGCGGAAGACGGGATTCGAACCCGCGACCCCCACCTTGGCAAGGTGGTGTTCTACCACTGAACTACTTCCGCATATGAGCCATGAAGGACTCGAACCTTCGACCCTCTGATTAAAAGTCAGATGCTCTACCAACTGAGCTAATGGCTCTAGTAAAAAAACACTCTTTGTTAAGACGACCAAATCTCAGGAAGTAATTACAAGAAGCTGCTCGATTTGTTCGCTGAAGCATTGCTTCGTCGTAATTTCGAACGTGCTCTACCAACTGAGCTAATGGCTCTAGTAAAATAAAAATGGCTGGGCTAGCTGGATTCGAACCAACGCATGTCGCAGTCAAAGTGCGATGCCTTACCGCTTGGCTATAGCCCATTAATAATAAGGTTCTCTCCTATTTTACGTGAATCTAATCAAAATATACATTTTTAGGACAAAATAAAAACAACTACGAATTTAGCTTAGAAGCCAAACTCAATCATTGTTTTAAATGGTGGAGGGGGGCAGATTCGAACTGCCGAACCCTAAGGAGCGGATTTACAGTCCGCCGCGTTTAGCCACTTCGCTACCCCTCCGTATTTGTAAGAGAGTGCCGGCGAGAGGACTTGAACCCCCAACCTACTGATTACAAGTCAGTTGCTCTACCAATTGAGCTACACCGGCAATATACTACTTGGATTAATAAAATACTATTCTACTTTATTAAAGTAAGTTTCTTTCGTTTATCGAAAAAGTAATGGTGGAGGATGACGGGATCGAACCGCCGACCCCCTGCTTGTAAGGCAGGTGCTCTCCCAGCTGAGCTAATCCTCCGAATGAGTTGAATACTTTTCTATACAAAAAATGGTGACCCATACGGGATTCGAACCCGTGTTACCGCCGTGAAAGGGCGGTGTCTTAACCGCTTGACCAATGGGCCTAAATTATTAGTTTAAGCTCCCAACCGGGCTCGAACCGGTGACCTCTTCCTTACCATGGAAGTGCTCTACCAACTGAGCTATGGAAGCAAATGGCTCCGCAGGCAGGACTCGAACCTGCGACCGATCGGTTAACAGCCGATAGCTCTACCACTGAGCTACTGCGGAACAATATAAAAGCCTGGCAACGTCCTACTCTCACAGGGGGAAACCCCCAACTACCATCGGCGCTGAAGAACTTAACTTCCGTGTTCGGCATGGGAACGGGTGTGACCTCTTCGCTATCGCCACCAGACAATTATGACAAATATTATTATACTATTTTAATTGAATATTTCAAGTGTTTTTTCAACTTTTATATTCCTTCAAAACTAGATAACGAATCACAATTCATTCACTGAGCTTACGCTTTTAATTTGTCTAGCTCTAGAAGCCAAATCCTACGGTAATTTCACTCTCTCGTTCGAAGTCAAAGAACGACTTCTTCTCGATCGCTCCAATTCCCTATGGATTTAAACGGGCTTCTTACGCTTTTCTATTAGGTTAAGTCCTCGATCTATTAGTATCAGTCAGCTCCACACGTCACCGCGCTTCCACCTCTGACCTATCAACCTGATCATCTTTCAGGGATCTTACTAGCTTACGCTATGGGAAATCTCATCTTGAGGGGGGCTTCATGCTTAGATGCTTTCAGCACTTATCCCTTCCGCACATAGCTACCCAGCTATGCCTTTGGCAAGACAACTGGTACACCAGCGGTGCGTCCATCCCGGTCCTCTCGTACTAAGGACAGCTCCTCTCAAATTTCCTACGCCCACGACGGATAGGGACCGAACTGTCTCACGACGTTCTGAACCCAGCTCGCGTACCGCTTTAATGGGCGAACAGCCCAACCCTTGGGACCGACTACAGCCCCAGGATGCGATGAGCCGACATCGAGGTGCCAAACCTCCCCGTCGATGTGGACTCTTGGGGGAGATAAGCCTGTTATCCCCGGGGTAGCTTTTATCCGTTGAGCGATGGCCCTTCCATGCGGAACCACCGGATCACTAAGCCCGACTTTCGTCCCTGCTCGACTTGTAGGTCTCGCAGTCAAGCTCCCTTGTGCCTTTACACTCTACGAATGATTTCCAACCATTCTGAGGGAACCTTTGGGCGCCTCCGTTACATTTTAGGAGGCGACCGCCCCAGTCAAACTGCCCACCTGACACTGTCTCCCAGCCCGATCAGGGCTGTGGGTTAGAATTTCAATACAGCCAGGGTAGTATCCCACCGACGCCTCCACCGAAGCTAGCGCTCCGGCTTCTCAGGCTCCTACCTATCCTGTACAAGCTGTACCAAAATTCAATATCAGGCTACAGTAAAGCTCCACGGGGTCTTTCCGTCCTGTCGCGGGTAACCTGCATCTTCACAGGTACTATAATTTCACCGAGTCTCTCGTTGAGACAGTGCCCAGATCGTTACGCCTTTCGTGCGGGTCGGAACTTACCCGACAAGGAATTTCGCTACCTTAGGACCGTTATAGTTACGGCCGCCGTTTACTGGGGCTTCGGTTCAAAGCTTCGCTTACGCTAACCTCTCCCCTTAACCTTCCAGCACCGGGCAGGCGTCAGCCCCTATACTTCGCCTTGCGGCTTCGCAGAGACCTGTGTTTTTGCTAAACAGTCGCCTGGGCCTATTCACTGCGGCTTTTCCGGGCTATTAACCCTAAAAAGCACCCCTTCTCCCGAAGTTACGGGGTCATTTTGCCGAGTTCCTTAACGAGAGTTCTCTCGCTCACCTTAGGATTCTCTCCTCGCCTACCTGTGTCGGTTTGCGGTACGGGCACCTCTCACCTCGCTAGAGGCTTTTCTTGGCAGTGTGGAATCAAGAACTTCGGTACTATATTTCCCTCGCCATCACAGCTCAGCCTTAATGACAATGGGATTTGCCTCATTGTCAGCCTAACTGCTTGGACGCGGCATTCCGACGCCGCGCTTACCCTATCCTTCTGCGTCCCCCCATTGCTCAAATGGTGAGGAGGTGGTACAGGAATTTCTACCTGTTGGCCATCGCCTACGCCTTTCGGCCTCGGCTTAGGTCCCGACTTACCCTGAGCGGACGAGCCTTCCTCAGGAAACCTTAGGCATTCGGTGGAGGGGATTCTCACCCCTCTTTCGCTACTCATACCGGCATTCTCACTTCTAAGCGCTCCACCAGTCCTCTCGGTCTGGCTTCTCAGCCCTTAGAACGCTCTCCTACCACTGTTCGTTAGAACAGTCCACAGCTTCGGTGATACGTTTAGCCCCGGTACATTTTCGGCGCAGAGTCACTCGACCAGTGAGCTATTACGCACTCTTTAAATGGTGGCTGCTTCTAAGCCAACATCCTGGTTGTCTAAGCAACTCCACATCCTTTTCCACTTAACGTATACTTTGGGACCTTAGCTGGTGGTCTGGGCTGTTTCCCTCTTGACTACGGATCTTATCACTCGCAGTCTGACTCCTGAACATAAGTCTTTGGCATTCGGAGTTTGACTGAATTCGGTAACCCGATGGGGGCCCCTAGTCCAATCAGTGCTCTACCTCCAAGACTCTCATTTCAAGGCTAGCCCTAAAGCTATTTCGGAGAGAACCAGCTATCTCCAGGTTCGATTGGAATTTCTCCGCTACCCACACCTCATCCCCGCACTTTTCAACGTGCGTGGGTTCGGGCCTCCATTCAGTGTTACCTGAACTTCACCCTGGACATGGGTAGATCACCTGGTTTCGGGTCTACGACCACGTACTTATTCGCCCTGTTCAGACTCGCTTTCGCTGCGGCTCCGTCTTATCAACTTAACCTTGCACGGGATCGTAACTCGCCGGTTCATTCTACAAAAGGCACGCCATTACCCATTAACGGGCTTTGACTACTTGTAGGCACACGGTTTCAGGATCTATTTCACTCCCCTTCCGGGGTGCTTTTCACCTTTCCCTCACGGTACTGGTTCACTATCGGTCACTAGGGAGTATTTAGCCTTGGGAGATGGTCCTCCCTGCTTCCGACGGGATTTCACGTGTCCCGCCGTACTCAGGATCCACTCTGGAGGGAACGAAGTTTCAACTACAGGGTTGTTACCTTCTTTGACGAGCCTTTCCAGACCTCTTCATTTACTCCGTTCCTTTGTAACTCCGTATAGAGTGTCCTACAACCCCAAGAGGCAAGCCTCTTGGTTTGGGCTAATTCCGTTTCGCTCGCCGCTACTCAGGAAATCGCGTTTGCTTTCTCTTCCTCCGGGTACTTAGATGTTTCAGTTCCCCGGGTCTGCCTTTATCATCCTATGTATTCAGATGAAAATACTGCTCCATTACGAACAGTGGGTTTCCCCATTCGGAAATCTCCGGATCAAAGCTTACTTACAGCTCCCCGAAGCATATCGGTGTTAGTACCGTCCTTCATCGGCTCCTAGTGCCAAGGCATCCACCGTGCGCCCTTAACAACTTAACCTCATCGACAAATGATAAGCTTCGAATTTCTTCGTTGACTTCGTGCTCTGCGGTGCTCATGTACCAAAAACGTACATTCCGCTCCTCAATCACTCGTCGCCTCGAACTTCTCGCTTCTCCTTTGTCTCAGGAAATCAATACTTACATTGAATCCTGGTTTACATTTATTAAGAGAATCACTAAACTAAGCGTTTAAACTCAGTGAATTACTTGAATTGTTTTCGTTATCTAGTTTTCAAGGAACATAAAACACAGGATCTTCAATGCAAGATGCATTTAGACTCCTATGTATGAGTCTTACTTATTATAGAAAGATCAGATGATCTCTCAAAACTAAACAAAATACCAAGCGTACCTCTATATCCTTAGAAAGGAGGTGATCCAGCCGCACCTTCCGATACGGCTACCTTGTTACGACTTCACCCCAATCATCTGTCCCACCTTAGGCGGCTGGCTCCTTACGGTTACCCCACCGACTTCGGGTGTTACAAACTCTCGTGGTGTGACGGGCGGTGTGTACAAGGCCCGGGAACGTATTCACCGCGGCATGCTGATCCGCGATTACTAGCGATTCCAGCTTCATGCAGGCGAGTTGCAGCCTGCAATCCGAACTGAGAATGGTTTTATGGGATTCGCTTAACTTCGCAGTCTCGCAGCCCTTTGTACCATCCATTGTAGCACGTGTGTAGCCCAGGTCATAAGGGGCATGATGATTTGACGTCATCCCCACCTTCCTCCGGTTTGTCACCGGCAGTCATCTTAGAGTGCCCAACTGAATGCTGGCAACTAAGATCAAGGGTTGCGCTCGTTGCGGGACTTAACCCAACATCTCACGACACGAGCTGACGACAACCATGCACCACCTGTCACTTCGTCCCCTAAAAGGGGAACCTTCTATCTCTAGAAGTAGCGAAGGATGTCAAGACCTGGTAAGGTTCTTCGCGTTGCTTCGAATTAAACCACATGCTCCACCGCTTGTGCGGGCCCCCGTCAATTCCTTTGAGTTTCAGTCTTGCGACCGTACTCCCCAGGCGGAGTGCTTAATGCGTTTGCTGCAGCACTAAAGGGCGGAAACCCTCTAACACTTAGCACTCATCGTTTACGGCGTGGACTACCAGGGTATCTAATCCTGTTCGCTCCCCACGCTTTCGCGCCTCAGTGTCAGTTACAGACCAGAAAGTCGCCTTCGCCACTGGTGTTCCTCCAAATCTCTACGCATTTCACCGCTACACTTGGAATTCCACTTTCCTCTTCTGCACTCAAGTTCCCCAGTTTCCAATGACCCTCCACGGTTGAGCCGTGGGCTTTCACATCAGACTTAAGAAACCACCTGCGCGCGCTTTACGCCCAATAATTCCGGACAACGCTTGCCACCTACGTATTACCGCGGCTGCTGGCACGTAGTTAGCCGTGGCTTTCTGGTTAGGTACCGTCAAGGTACTAGCAGTTACTCTAGTACTTGTTCTTCCCTAACAACAGAACTTTACGACCCGAAGGCCTTCATCGTTCACGCGGCGTTGCTCCGTCAGACTTTCGTCCATTGCGGAAGATTCCCTACTGCTGCCTCCCGTAGGAGTCTGGGCCGTGTCTCAGTCCCAGTGTGGCCGATCACCCTCTCAGGTCGGCTACGCATCGTTGCCTTGGTGAGCCGTTACCTCACCAACTAGCTAATGCGCCGCGGGTCCATCTGTAAGTGATAGCTAGAAGCCATCTTTCAATTTCGAACCATGCGGTTCGAAATGTTATCCGGTATTAGCTCCGGTTTCCCGGAGTTATCCCAATCTTACAGGCAGGTTACCCACGTGTTACTCACCCGTCCGCCGCTAATATCAGGGAGCAAGCTCCCATCAATTCGCTCGACTTGCATGTATTAGGCACGCCGCCAGCGTTCGTCCTGAGCCAGGATCAAACTCTCCAATAAAGTAGTTTGACTTGCTCATATTTTTTGTACTATATAGTACGTTTTGTTGATTTAAAATCAACGTTTGATACGCTTGGTTTTGTTTAGTTTTCAAAGATCATGATGTCAACTTCGTTCAGAAGCGACTTTCTTAATATAACATCTTATCAAATCTAAGTCAACTTTTTTCGAAAAAGTTTTTTTAGATTTCGTCACATCTCTTAGCGACGAATACTAATATATCATGTATGTTTTCTTTCGTCAACAATATTTAGAAATTTATTTTGATATCTTTCTACTTATCTTATCAAGGATATCCCTTCTTTCTTTTAAAGCTCTATCTATAATATGATTTTCTCTTTCTTTTTCAACAAGAAGCTTATCTACAAGCATCTGCTCTTTAGTTAATATGCTTTCTAGCTCCAATCGTTCTCCTTCCTCAAATAAATAATAGATCATTTAACATTCTCCTCTACATGAGATTTTGATTAATTCTTCCTCACAACGTCTTATATTATTCCTATAACCGTACTTTTCTAATCATTTTCAGAAAGGACAAAGCATAGACTTGTCTCAAAGAGTCTATTAGAGGAGGGTCAAATATGAATAGGTTCCACGTAATCCATATTAAAAAAATTAAGCAAGTTGCTCTTATCATGATAGCTGCATTCTTCACAGCAGGCATTCTATACGTAGAAAATGTGTTGAATTATCCTGTGTTCTCAACATCAGAAGGACCGAAAGCAATCTACAAAGGAGATTCTACAAAAAAAGAGATAGCCTTAACATTTGATATTAGCTGGGGAGATGTAAAAGCTGAGGAGATATTAGCCACACTAGAAAAAGAGAAAGTAAATAATGCAACGTTTTTCCTTTCAGCATCATGGGCAGAAAGCCACCCCGATGTCGTAAAGCAAATTTTAGATAGCGGGCATCAAATTGGTAGCATGGGATACAACTATAAAAACTATAGAGATTTAGAACCAAATGAAATTAGAAAGGATCTCTCATTAGCGCAAGAAACGTTCACTAAACTAGGCATAAAGGATATTCACTTACTCAGACCCCCTAGTGGAGTATTCGATAAAGAGGTTTTAAAGATTGCACAGCAATTAGGTTACACAATTGTTCACTACAGTATTGATTCGGAAGATTGGACAAATCCAGGGGTACAAAAAATCGTCGATAACACGACAAAAGGATTGAAAGGCGGAGATATCATTTTACTTCACGCTTCAGATTCCGCTAAACAAACAAACGAAGCATTACCTCTCATCCTTAACAACATGAAAAAAGCAGGACTTAAAAATATAAATGTCGAAGATCTTATCGCAAATGCTGAAACCAAATCTTCTGAGGTGAAATAAGATTCTATCCTTTAAAAAATGAATAACTACAAGAACTACATATAAAACAGAAGATTTCACTTTATAATATGCAAAAAAAGAGCTAGTACGATTAGCTCTTTTTATTTTGCAGAAATCTCGGAAGCATTAATAGCTGATATGCATTACAAATTTGTATTGGAATTAGCATAAAAAACAGCCAGCTTTCTTCATTAACTCTTAATGCCGGAAACCATTCTATTGTAGTAACCACAATCATAAAAAACACAGCAGGAATGAATGCTTCTTTATTTGTATCCCTTCTTTTTACCATTGCAACAATTAGGGCAAAAATGAATACATACCCTGCTACTAAAAGATATGACGTTACTGCTTCTTCCGCTTCTGCAAAAAATTGATAACGGAAGTACACTAAATCAAATAAAACAAAAATAATGAGAATTACTTGAACCAAGCCCCAGTAAGACCTGAAGATTCCTAGGCCAAACCGATGTATGGTTAAATAAGCAAAGAATCCCATCTGGCTAATTACACTAAATATAAGTCCTACCCCAAATAACCATGTGAGTATAGAAAGGATTTCTATCACATCGAAATGGATAAACAGTTCCTTATACTCTCCCCACCTAAGAATAAATCCAATAATACCTGAGGTAATTCCGCCTACAAGTAATGTACTTAAAAATAAACGAACCCAATTACGACTTTTCAAGTGACCTATCCTCCATCTTATTGCTTGTCTTGATTTTACCAATCCTTTCTTAAAAAAGCCATATGAGATGTATTTTCCTTGTATAAATTCTTTCATGACAATAGAAAATATAAGTAGCAAAAAGGTATTAGAAAGGAGCTCGACTAACATGAAGAGATACTTGCTCCTCATGACTTTTACTCTCACCATATTTGGGGTTTTCTCTACAGGATGTGCCCCTAGAGAAGAATCTAGTGGTCAAATGGATTATGAAGAAACGAAGAAAATGGTAGTTGATATATTAAAGACAGATGATGGAAAGAAAGCTTTACAAGAAGTAATGAAAGACGAAGAAATGATGCAAACCCTTATCATGGATCAAAACGTTGTGAAGCAAACAATTGAAGAAACCCTCACAAGTGAAAAAGGAACAGAATTTTGGAAAAAGGTTTTTGAAGATCCTAAATTTGTGGAAAGCTTCGCCACGAGTATTAAGGATGAACATGAAAAAGTGATTAAAGAATTAATGAAAGATCCTGACTATCAGAAGATGCTGATGGAAATTTTTCAAGATC
This sequence comes from Bacillus weihaiensis, assembly GCF_001889165.1. GTDB lineage: Bacteria > Bacillota > Bacilli > Bacillales > Bacillaceae > Metabacillus > Metabacillus weihaiensis. The sequence continues at coordinate 4,011,959 of NZ_CP016020.1, forward strand.
CTGAAATGGAAAAATCAATGGTGACTGCTGTAAAGAGCCAGGATTTTAGGAAGCACCTACAGGACGTTATCATGGAAACTCTGTCTAGTCCTCTATATAAAGCAAAAATTCAAGACACCCTTCTAAAAGCAGCAGAAGAAATGGGACAACAAGGCGGTAGTGGACAACAAGAAAGCGAACAAGGCGGAGACAGTAGTGGTGGCGGAGAATCTGATAGTAGCCAAGAAGAAGGTAATGGCGGTAACTAAAATGTTACTACACAAAAAGAGCCGACAAAACGGCTCTTTTTCTTTATTAGATTATGCCTTAGCTGGAATTAAGCCTATTACTCGCTCACCTATATTTTTATAGATCTGTCCTATTGGATGCTCGGTAGCATATACAGAAGGGGCAAAATCCTCTTCATCCCAATCAGGCTGTTGAAGCGGGATTTTTCCCAATAAAGGTACTCTAAGTTCTTCCGCTAATTTCTCTCCACCACCACGTCCGAACACATATTCCTTCTCACCAGTAAGCGCACTTTCAAAGTACGCCATGTTCTCTACAACCCCTATTACTTCATGATCGGTCTGTAAAGCCATAGCACCCGCTCTTGCTGCAACAAAAGCTGCAGTAGGATGTGGCGTTGAAACAATGATTTCTTTACAAGAAGGCAGCATAGAATGAACATCTAATGCTACATCCCCAGTGCCTGGTGGTAGATCTAATAGAAGATAATCTAGATCTCCCCATTCCACTTCATTAAAGAAATTATTTAACATTTTCCCAAGCATTGGCCCTCTCCAAATAACAGGAGCATTATCCTCTACAAAAAATCCCATAGAGATAACCTGAACACCAAATCTTTCGACCGGAATGATCTTCTCTCCACGAACGACAGGTCTTTTTGTAATCCCCATCATATCTGGTACACTAAAGCCGTATATATCAGCGTCAATTAAGCCAACCTTTTTCCCTAAGCGTGCTAAAGCTACAGCCAAATTAACGGATACGGTCGACTTCCCTACTCCACCCTTTCCACTAGCGATCGCGATAAATGTAGTCTTAGAAGCAGGAGACAACAAAGAGCCTGCTCCCTGAGGTGTCTCATCTTGGTATGCTGCTATTGTTTCCTGTGGTAACTCGTGAAAACGAAGTCCTACCGTTTGTGCCCCTGCCTCTTTAACAAGTGCTACAATATCTTGTTGCAATTGCAACTGTTCAGGTGTATTCATTTTGGAGATACCGATTTTTATACTTACATGTGATTTTTCACTTTTTATTTTTATTTCATCAATTGCATTTAATTCTTCCAAAGGTTTATGTAAAAAAGGATCTTGAAGTTGTCCGATAATGTTTCGTAATTCTTCTTCTCTTAGCATGCTTACCACCCTTTTTGAATTCGTTTACAACAGTATAACATAAATTCAGGATCTAGAAAGAATGAGAAGCATTCCATTTCTCCATTTATTCCGGAGGATTTTTTTCATTTGAAAAGTACCTTAGGACCCCGTTGTAAATGGAAGCAGATACTTTTTGTTGATACTCTTCGGTTGCTAATAACCTCTCCTCATTTGGATTAGATAAGAAACCAACCTCCACTAAAGCACCTGGTTTTTCCATGTTTTTCATGAGATAAACACCATCAATTGGTCTCGCCACACGTGAAGTATTCTCTAAGTTACGCCTTAATTCATCTTGAATGTACTTGGCAATATGCTCATTCTCTACAAATCGTCCATCATAGAATGTCTGTGCCCCGCTCCATTTAGCAGACGGGATGGCATTCAAATGAATCGATAAAAATAAGTCCGCATTTGATTCATTTATCATTTTTACACGATTTCTCAAATCTTCGGCTTTACGTTTACTATAGCCTTTCGTATTTTCATCCGCTAAATCAATATCTTCCTCACGGGTTAACATAACCAATGCTCCCTGTTCTTGTAAGTAATCCCTTAGAAGTAATGATATGCTTAAAGAAATATCCTTCTCTAATGTATCATCCCCTACTGCCCCTCCATCTGGACCACCATGACCAGGGTCAATATAAATAACCTTACCACTTAAGGGCAAATTCCAAGAATCCCAAGAATCATCATCTGTAAATTGCCATTGAAAGAGAATAAGTAGTACGATAAAGCCAGCGGTAAAACCAATCCATTTTAATTTATTTTTCATCTCCATTCCCTCCTGCTCGTCCTGTAATCAATATATGGGACAAAGAGGAGGATTATGTTAAAGATGTAATGACTTACCCCAATTAATGCAATCTTAGCTTATATCTCTTTTCACCTTTCATATATCCTTGCTTCCACCAAGAATGAATATAATGCTCACATGCAAGATGTACTTCTTCTAAGGATGAATCACTTCCACGATATTTTCCCCAGTTTATATAATAATCATATAGTTCATCTGTTAGTTGCTTCTCCTCATGATAACAACGGGAGTTCGCAGCCTCCATTGTTTCACCTAAGTATCCGAATCGACTATACTTTGCACCTAGCATAAAGGCTTCGATTGCGAAATCTACACATCCGTCCTCAATGACATTTTTCTTTACCGAACTAGAGAAACCACTAAAGCATTCATCAATTTTGGCTTTAATTTCTGCTAATGTTAACTCTCGCAACATTTTCTTCTCATACTTTAATTCCTTTTGATGTCTCTTTTGCTTCAACGAAATGATTTCACTCATGTAGATGCCTCCTTATCATTATTGTTTATCCGCAGACATATATCATTCGTAAAATCACTACCAATTTCATGTAAGTCAAAAGATCAAAACATTTCCCAAGAAATGAAGCACTAATAAAAAAACCAACAACATCTTAGTTGTCGGTTTTTATCTCTTATCAATATTTAGACTTTAGGAGCCTTCTTTTTTGGTGTTGGCTTAAAATAGAGTCCCAGCTCTTTCTTTTCCTTTGTTAACGATAGATAGAGAGAGATCATCATCAGTGCTATTATAAAGGAGAATGGAAAGGCAGCAATAATTAAGGCATTTTGTAATGCTTGCAATCCTCCACTATAAAGCAAGATAAGCGCAACTGTAGACTGAGCAATACCCCACGTTAATTTCACTGAATTAGAAGGGGTGAGAGAACCATATGTCGTCTGCATCCCTAATACGAACGTTGCAGAATCGGCAGATGTAATGAAAAATGTACTAATAAGCGTGATTGCAACAATCGAGAGGATTGTAGAACCTGGTAATTGATTAAAGATAGCAAATAAAACCTCTTCAGTAGCAAATTGTGTTAAATCCACAATTCCCGCTTTCTGAATCTCAATTGCTGATGTACCAAATGTTGCAAACCATAAAAAGCTAACAACTGCAGGCAATAATAAAACACCAATTAAAAATTCACGTATCGTACGTCCCCTTGATACACGAGCAATAAAGATCCCGACAAATGGTGACCAAGAAATCCACCAAGCCCAATAGAAAATCGTCCAGCCATTAATCCAACCACGATGTTCTTCATTGAGTGGCGCTATTCGGAAACTCATCTGAGCGATGTTTTGAATATATCCACCAACTGTATCTGTAAACATGTTTAAAATAAGAATGGTTGGTCCAATGAAAAACATTAAAATAAATAGACCAATTGCAAGAAACATATTTGTATTACTTAAGTATTTTATTCCTTTACCTAATCCAGACCAGGCAGAAATCATAAATAAAACAGTGACAACAGCAATGATAATAAATTGAACCGTAAAATTATTTGGAATCCCTAGTAAATAGGTCAATCCCCCATTAATTTGTGCAGCCCCAAATCCTAATGTAGTAGCAACACCAATCACTGTTGCAAAGACAGCTAAAACATCAATCAGCGTTCCTAGAGGACCATTCATTCTGTTCCCTAATACCGGCTTTAATGTAGCAGAGATCAGTCCAGGCTCGTCTTTACGGAATTTATAATACGCTAGGCCTAAGGCAACAATTGCATAAATTCCCCAAGCATGAATCCCCCAATGGAAAAACGTATATCTCATAGATTCTTTATAAGCAGCAGATGTACCGCCTTCAGCAAGAGGTGGGCTCATAAAGTGCGAAAGTGGTTCTGCAGCACCCCAGAATACTAGTCCTATTCCCATACCAGCACTGAATAGCATAGCAAACCATGTACCCTTTGAATACTCTGGCTTTTCATCCGGCTTTCCTAATTTTATTGCTCCAATCGGACTAAAGATAAGAAAGATACAGAAAATGACGACAATTGTTACGAGCGTCAAATAATACCATCCAAAAGCCGATGTGATAAATTCTTGTATATTGGCTGTTACCTCTTCAAAAGTAATTGGCTTAGAAACACCAAAGATAACCGCACCTAGCACTAAAGCTAGCGTGATCCAAAAAACATTTGATATTTTCTTCATTAGTTTCTCCTCTCATTTCTCCTTCAAACTTAATTTAAAAACACACAATTATTAATTATACTAAACTTTCCCAAGAAAGTAATGTTTGGAGTCATTTGGAGTATTTAAATGTCAGAAATGCAATCTTTACCTACACCTTTTACTAATATGTATAGTAACGTGCTATTTTATGAAAACATCATGAAACTTTTTGTTTACTTTATTCCTAATAGCTCAGCACACGTTATTTAAAAGTAGGTAAGAGTAGAAAGAAGAAGATATTTCTACTCTCACTAATAGACGTAAAGCTTGTCTTTATCATATTCAAAGATTTTTAAAGTTCCATAAATAATAAAAAGACCCCCAACCAATAAAGTTTGGGAGCCTTTCAAACGTATTATTAACGTTTTGAGAACTGAGGTGCACGACGAGCGCCTTTAAGACCGTATTTCTTACGTTCTTTTATTTATCCATATAATTTGGAGAAATATGAAATAAGACAAACCTTGGTCCATCACTACTTTGCTGCATTTCTAATACCTAAAATTAAAATGAATATTATACCGTTATATATGATTAGTGGTCAAAATGTGGTCAGGAAATAAACTCTATCGTTTAAGTATCCTGGATTAATTATGTTAAAATTAAAAATAAAAAGGTGGTTTTGATCCACAATGAACAAATTTACTACAGCACTTGATGAAGTAATTAAGTCTTTTGAAAAACTTAGCTTGGAATGGGAGAAAATTGAAGATACTCATTCTGATGTTTTATCTGAGAAATACCCCTTTAATGAGGATTTTCGAGAAGTAGTTTCTTCATTAAAGGAATGGAAGGAATCAATTAATTCTAAGGAACTTAAATAGCTTAAAAGATAAAGATTCTATAGAGTTTGTTGAGTTTCAAAATTGAGAGGAAGATAAACCTATGTTAAAACTTGAAAAAAGACACTGCCCTTATTGCAAAAATATTGAAGCGCATAATCAATTCCACGAATTCTTTTTTGTCAAGACAGAACAAGCTCATTCAGGTACAGTATTTGTTTTTAATTGTTGTGGATGTAAATCTTACTATGAAAGAATCGAAGAAAAGTTGATGAAGAAAAGTTTTGATCAAGGAGATGCTACATTTCCAAGAGTATACAAATGATCTTTAATTAATAGTAAATCATTAAAAGTAAGAAAAATTGCAATGATTAGTACTATTATATCGATTTCAAAATGTATTAGTATTGAAATAAGATCAACAATATTCTTAAGAGTTGACCTTAATAGGAGTCATTCTTGACTCCTATTTAAGTTTTTTAAAGCTTCATACGCAAAACTACTAATGGTTCCTATTAAAGGATAATATTAATTTTTTAAAGCCCTTCTCGATAGAGAAAGGCTTAATTGATAATTTCAAATTATTTCATTTATTAATATTATTTTTTTCATCAATAAATTCTTTATATAACTTAATCGCACGTTTTATTTGAGGCTTAACATATGTACTAAACTTATTAAACTCCTCATTGTTGTCCAAACTTTCAACAATGGTTTCGTAAGATTCTTTAAGATCAGAATCAATTATTTTATCCACCCTACGGACTCTTGAAACCACATCTCTAGCTGACCTTTCTTTTAATCCCCTATTACTTTCTAGCCATTGTTTAAATAAGTCAAGTTCCATCATGAACCTCCTTTCCTGTTTCATAAACAAGTACTGAACTAGTTTTCTTGCACCGAGAACATATTAATAGTAAGATCCGATACTAAATTACTAACATCATTACCTAAGTTATTGGATATTATTTCATTAAAATCTGAATAACCTACCTCTCTAACATCGTTATTTATACAATTATACAAGAATTCCGAGAAAGTCCTAGCAAGTATAATTACTGTTGGTGTATTTCTTATGTCATTCCGGACAGCAGGAACATATCTTGATGTAACTACAATTGTATATTCTCCACCTATTTTTTCCCTATGAAGTGCTAACCTACCTGCATTTAAACTAGATAATTTGTTCTTAGTAGATTTAGCATCAACCGCAAACTTCATATTCCCATCTATATAAAGGCATTCAATATCGGTATTTCCTGCTCCACCTATTTTTTCTGCCTGAACATTATGGAACATATTGAAACCGTCTACTAAAACATCTTCAAAAAGGTATGCTTCAGCACCATCATTGTTATTAGAGTATTGTTCGATTAGTTTCGGTAATTCGAGCAATTTAAGTTCTAGCTCATTATCTAATTCTCCAATTTCTCTTAATAAGGTTTTTGGATAAAAACTATGTATCTCCTTTATGATATCTTTTTTTAACCTTTCTGGGTCATTTAATTTTAGAGGTTGCTCATCAAAAGGGAATTCCTCTAACAATTTCAAACAATAGTCATATATATGGTCAGAAATACTAACTGAATTTCTTGTTACCTTTCGAAATGTGTTTGTATTTCCTTGCTGAATTCTGCATATTTGATCTCCGAGTTCTACATTAAAAAGACCAATTTGTTCAAATAATCGTCTATAATAGTAGTCCCATTCATAAACAGCATTAACCAATACATGCCTCTTATTATTAAATAATATCTCAATCTCCGCATTTGATAATGCTCTAAGGTTAATAATATCATTTACTAATTCTTCATATTTTTCATCATTAATACTCTGAGTAAAAGCAACTAGGTAAGCGTACTCAAATGCATATAATTTATATTCAAGGCGCTCGTCAGTTAACAACTTAAAAATCAGCCTAAATGGAAACACCTCGAAGACTCTATCAGTCCCCCCATAAGTGTGTGGGAACTGTAAAGCCCAGAGCATTGTTAAAAATATTTTTCTGATTTTTTCTTTGTTTCCTATATTGTTTAGAAATAAATTTCCTAATGGACTAAATAAAAACCTTTTTTGCCCATCAACTTTATCTTTATATCCAAACATAAAGAATTCCAACGTATTAATCCTGTGATTAATAGAATCAAGAGGCATTCCGGGATTTCTTCCAGTATAAAAATTCATTTCCCTTAGCCTCTGTAAAAGGTTTAATTTTTTATCTTCGGAAATAAGAGTTCGGTTAAAACTCTTTAATTCAATAGCAACAGTACTAATAATATTAAAATCACTAGTATGCCGGTACAGTATCCATTTCTTTTCTTCTATCCTGTATGTCATTATTATTCTTGTCCCCCTCAAGCTCAGGACCAATATCACTCAATATTTTCATTAACATTAAAGGAGGTATAGATTCGCCTATAACAGTCCTTATGAAGTTGTCGGAAACCCAAGACGGGAACTTTATATCTTGAGGTATAGAAGAAACAATAAAAGTTTCTAATAATGTTAGAACTCTTGCATCTGAGTATGTCCCATCTGAATTTAATCTACCTGGATGTACATTATTGTGTGAACTCATACTACCGCAGTAAGTTGTTCTAGCATGAGCAGGTTGGTCCCAGACCATTCTTTTAAAAGTATTATGAAAGCCTACAATTCTATCCCCATTTTCCTTTTTAGGATAATAAACTTCATTCTTTAGAGCACTCTGACCAGTTGGAGTATGCTTTAATGCTAAAACAGCTCTATCATTTTCTACTTTCGCATAATGCCAAGGAATACCAGAATCTTCTCCACTCTCTAGAGAAGGAAGATGATCAATAGCCTCTCTAAGAGTTATTTCTTGCTCTTGATCTGGCCAGCCCCATTTTAATCCCTTTTTATACATCTTAATAATTGCTCTTGGGCGTGTTTGAGCTATTCCAAAGTCTTTTGCGTTCAATATAGCCGCTTCGATAACGTAGTCCTCAGAATATTTATTATTTAGAATTTGTTCAAGATGAAGATATTCTCCATTATAAGGAAAATACATTTTTAAAAATTTCGGTACATTTTCTATTAATATATATTCAAAATTTCCACTATCTATTATATCAAAAATATCAAAAATCAGGTAATTTCTCTCATCATCTTCAAAATGACTTTGTTTTTTGTTTTTCCCAAGTGAACTTAGCCCCTGACATGGAGGTGTTGCTAATAACAGTTTTACATCATCAGATACATATGATTTAATTTTTTCCTTTACCTCTTCTTGAGTAATATCACCATTAATCATAACTGTGTTTGGATTAAAATGTTTATAGCATTCCGCACGTTTAGGTAACAACTCATTTGCAGCAATTATGTTTATACCAATCTTATTAAGTAATAGTTCTCCAATTCCCGCACTGGAGAATAATGATATTGCATTTAAATTTAAATTCATTGTTCTATCTCCCCTACTAGTTTTTTTAGCATTAGCGGTGGAATGGATTCACCAATACACTGTCTAATTAACAATTCTGGTGTATCGTCAGGTATCCCCCAGTCAATGGGGAGTGAATTTAATAACATTAATTCAAGCGGAGTTAATACCCTAGCATCGGAATATGTTCCATCTTCTAATCTTCTCCCGGGGTGAACATTTCTTTGAGAGCTTATAGCATCGTTTCGAATAGTAATTGTAGGAGCCGGTTCATCCCATAAGATTCTTCGATATGTTGTGTTATATCCTTTTACTCTACTACCATCTAATTTTTTAGGAAAATAGATTTCATTCTCAAATGCAGACATACCTGTTGGAGTATGCTTCATCCATAAAACATGTCTTTCATCGTGTTTTCTGGCAAAATGCCATTTGATATCTGAGAATTCTCCAGATTCAAGACTAGGCAAATGACTTATAGATTCTCTAACTGTAATTTTTTTCTCAGATGCTGGCCACGGCCATTTTCTGTCTTTTTTATAAAGCTTAATAATAGCTCTTTTTCTTGTTTGGGGTACTCCCAAATCAGCAGCATCTATAATGCATGTCTCAATATTATATAAATCATTAAACTCATTAATAAGAATATCTTCAACTGTTTTTAGACTACCATTATAGGATAACAATAACTTTAAAAGTGAAGGAACATTTTCTATAAGAACATAAGTCGGATCTTTTATGTTAATTACTTCAATCACCTTATAAATTAAATAATTTCTTTCATCTTTCGACATACTATCAACATTTCTATTTTTACCCGCTACACTCAAACCTTGACAAGGTGGAGAAGCTAATAGAAAATCAATTTTTTCTGGGGATGAATTTATGAAATTCAAAAAAACATCTTTATCAAGAATATTTCCCTGAATCATGTTAGTTTCAGAATGAACATTCCTATATAAATTAGCTCTTCTCTCTACTAACTCATTAGCGGTTACTATATCTATCCCTATATCTTTAAAAAAGGTCTCTCCTATTCCAGCACTTGAAAACATTGATAAACCTATAATATTTCCCATATTTCTCACAATCCATCCTTAGTTTTATATCATCTAAATAACGAACACTAGTTCCTAGAATGATTATAACATCACAATGTAACTTTGCGTCAATTAATGTGATATAAGGTGAATATACAAACTAGTTTATAACAAACTACAATTTTACAATATTAAGGACAATATATATACGACAAATTTTTGGAACATACAAAAAATCTATATTTGATTAATAACAACTTTAAATGCCTAATGTACCGTATCCTCTACACAAACACCTATTAAAGCCCGAATGCATATTATTACTGTATAAATTATTGCCGGAGGGATAATCATGGAAAAAATTATAGTCCGTGGAGGAGAGGAATTAAAAGGTACTGTTCATGTTGAAGGAGCTAAAAATGCAGCCTTACCCATACTTATAGCAACTTTATTGGCAAGTGAAGGAAAAAATACAATTTATAATGTACCCTCCCTCACTGATGTAAAAACTACTATTGAGATATTAAAATACTTAGGTTCAGAGGTTATTTACTCTAATAAAGAAGTCAATATAATTACTGGAAAACACTTAAAAGTAACTGCCCCTTTCGAATTTGTAAGAAAATTACGTGCATCCGTACTATTTATGGGGCCACTTTTAGCAATAAATGGGAAAGCAAAAATTGCCCTTCCTGGAGGTTGTGCTATAGGCACACGCCCCATAGATCAGCATATTAAGGGATTTAAAGCTATGGGTGTAGATATTAATATCGGTAACGGTTACATTGATGCTGTAGTTAATAAACCACTTCAGGGTGCAGAAATTTATCTAGATTCTCCTAGTGTAGGTGCTACTGAAAATATTATGATGGCTGCAACACTTGCTGAAGGAACAACATTAATCAAAAATTGTGCCAAGGAGCCCGAAATATCCGATTTAGCAATTTTTTTAAATAAAATGGGAGCAAGGATAAGTGGCGCTGGTACAGATACAATAAAAATAGAAGGTGTAAAAAAACTAACTGGTAGTTCCCACAGTGTCATGCCAGATAGAATTGAAGCAGGAACTTTTATGGTAGCTACTGCAATAACAAAAGGTAACGTCTTGGTTAAGGGTGCTAAACTAGAACATTTAGCCTCACTTGTAGCAAAACTAAAAGACATGGGAATAAAAATCCTTGAGGAAGAAAATGGACTAAGGGTTATTGGTTCTAAGGAATTAAAGGCTGTAGATATAAAAACGTTGCCGTACCCAGGTTTTCCAACAGACATGCAGCCCCAAATGATGGCATTGTTACTACAGGCTGAAGGAACAAGTATTATTACAGAAACAGTTTTTGAAAATCGTTTTATGCATGTAAATGAATTTCAGCGTATGAATACAAATATAAAAGTTGATGGGCGTTCAGCCATTATTAATGGTCCATCAAATCCTAGTGGAGCCGTAGTTTCAGCAACAGATTTACGTGCAGCAGCAGCTTTGATATTACTAGGTTTAGCATCTAAAGATGAAACAACTGTAACAAATTTAATTCATTTAGATCGTGGTTACGTAAATTTCGCTCATAAATTATCTAGTCTTGGAGCAAATATTACCCGCTTTTCACAAATTAATGATACCGAAAAAAGTGAAAAAAAGATATCTTTCAATAACCATTAAATTTCAACCCTTCAATATCATCAAATTAATAGACACTGAAAAAAAGCTGTAGTTATAAAATCATAAATTGATCTTATAACTACAGCCTTATTTTATTATAGAGAATACCGTGCACCTTCAGTCGATTAGCCACCATAGGCGTTACTCAAACAGTTAGCTCGGCTCAGGCAACCCTACGGCACATGAGAGCTTCCACTTAATGCTGCTTCCTTCCGGACCTGACATGGTTCATGGATTCCCATTGCGTAGGACCCAAACGTCAACACCACTTACTTGAGACAGCCCTACAGTGTTCTACCCTCTAGAAGGAATTCGGCCTCGCTAGAGCGGATTGCGAGTATAGGGCACCGCTACCTCCCCGCTTAGCACGGTAAAGCTAATTATAACTTCAATGGTGGAAGATTGCAAAAAACACTTTGGGCAATGGTGATAATTAAATGAATACCCTATTTCTTTTGTCAAAAATTTTTTTTACAATCTAAAAATCAACTTTCTACTTCTTTTGCTAAATGAGCAACTTTAATAATGGTTAAATATCGGTAAACTTTTGGTTTTGCCAACTATAGTTTCCATTCAACTATGGTTGAATCAAGACTGTCCAGTAAAGAATCTCCTATACTCTTTTTTTCCTTTAAGCTGAGAGTCGTTTCTTCTTGTTTCAATAATGATATTGTTTTCATTCGCAACTCAATTATTTTTTCGGTTGGGATTTCAGATAAGTCCCGCTTTTTCAATTCTGCATTTAACTGATTCATTTGCTCTCCGAAAAATTCAATTCGCTTTTTTTTGGAAACATAATACTTTTCATGTAGCAATTCCAGTTCCAATGATTTACGGTTACTTACCTCAAATTCTAATTCCTTGCCCCATTTTATTAATGTAGGTTTACTTACACCTAATTCCTTTGATATGTGCTCATAAGGTACTTCTTTAGCTCTCATTTCAATAAATTGTTCTTTTTGATCCATTTTCGTCACTTTAGCCACTCTCCCTTAATTGTTTTAAAAGTCGAAAATAAGTCAACCTTACATAAAGTAGTAGAACCCGTAGAACCATTTTTAAAAGTGATCTACAACCTAGATCCTTGAAATTATTGGATTTTCGCTTGTGATAGAACGCTAGAACTTTTCAATACTTTTTTGCAATAAAAAAGTATTGATTTATTTTTGCATGCCTTTGTGTTCACTTGTTCGATATCCAATATAATCCCTTAAATCACAAATTGTTTGAAGTAGGGGTACTGTTCTACTACTTGTCTACATGTTCTATTACTTAAGAAAAATTAAAATTTTATATTTATCCTTGAAGTGCATTAGAATATAACAAAAATTGTTTTACAAGTTGATTTTTATATCTAAAATGTTGTACCTCTCCTAAGCCCTGGGATTCAATTAGCTCAATTGTTTCTTCTATGAGTTTGATATTTGTATATCGACCAAATACTTTACCTTGATTCAATGCATTTATTCTAATACTAAAACCTTTTTCAAGCTTTTCTCCTTTCCTACGTACATAATCCATTAATTTAAGTGCGTTCTTATCTTCAAAATTGGATTGAGTATACTGAAAAACTTTTTTTGCTTGAGTTTTAAAATATTCCATAATGTAGTTTGTATAATAAACTATTTCCCTATCGATAAGATCAATTTTCACTTGATTAGGATTACTAGCCCATTTAAGCATATGAATTATGAGCATAATCCTTGGGTGTAAGCCTTTTAACTTCTTCCATACGCCTTTTAACATTTCAGGAAAATCTGAAACATTCGTTTCGTCTTCTGTTACGTCATACCATATAGAAAATGCTTTTTTTGCTTCTGAGCTTAAATAAACTTTTTTAGGCCTTTCTTCATTAAATGAATTATACAATTTATAGATAACATCACAGTACCTCTCTATCACCTCTTCACTCACGTCTTCATCTGTCCATTTAGAAGGAACAGGGTCAGGATAACAAAATAAAAACCGATCAATAAAACCATCATCCCCTGATCCTTCACGCTCAGTTTTAATTAATTCCTCAATCATGTCTGGTTGAATGCCACCTATAATACTTACAAAGGGCTTAGGGATCCGGATTGGCTCTTTACCTTTTCGGTTAATAAAAATTTCTTCATTAGACCAAATTGAAAGCCAATATTGCCGGTCTGCACCTGCCCTATATTGATTCATCCCTTTAACAAAACCAAGAAGTTCATCATGTAGCTTTATAATACCTCTTTTGTTATATAAAAGAATTTCATGTAAGGCCTCCATTGTAGAATCCATAGTAATTATTTGCTTTACATTTGGAATTATTGGTTCTATAGGTTTTTCCTCTAAATTATCTTTCTGACTGGCCTTTCTAAGATGCCTTTTCCATTTTTCCAATTCAATTTCATAATTGTCTTTTTCCAACTCATATTGTATTTTTTTTGATTCATATTCTTTAAAAATATATTCTTGTAAGTTAAAAAGCGGCTGCAATGCTTTGTTAATCGCTGGTGTTTTAGCACTTCCAGGATCAGCAACTATACCACAATAGAGCGTAACACCTGATCTCCAACTTTTCTTAAGTTCTAATGTTGCTCCATTTCCAATAGCAACACTTGTGCAAACTAATACACCCATAGCAATAAAATCAAGTGGACAAGAAAGGGCTCTGCCAGTATCATGTATAAATCTTTCTATAGGTTCCGGAAACAAGGTATAAGGAAATGATGGTGTTTCTTGTAAAGTTAAAGTCTGAGCTTCCTTTAAAAGTTTTTCTTCAAATAAGTCATAAGAGCTCGGAATGTTTTCTGATTTATGTGATATAATATTCTTAGCTAGATTTTCTTTTTGGGGTTGTTCTGTCGGAGGAACAACCTCTTTATTTATTTCATTCATCTAAATCATCACCTGAATCTTCAAATGATTTCCTACCATTTATTGAATTACTCCCCATCCACTTTTGAACATCCCTCCGTTTTAACCTTATAACTTGTCCCCTTTGAAAAAATGGTATTTCTTTATTGGTAATTAACGTGCGAACAGTTGGAATACTTACTTTTAAGTACTCTGCAACTTCTTTGATGGTTAATACCTCTTCCTTTCCCCATTCCTCTTGTACTTCCATTAAAATTTCTTGTAACGCTACTTTTAACTCACAACGATTTATTAATATAGTTCCTTCAGGTAATTCCAACTTAAAGTTCATTCTCTTCCACCCTTTCTATCCTTTTTCAATTTGAGTACAAAAGTATTCAACTTCCTTATCTAGCGTAATTGCAATTTGGTGTATTGTAGAATGACGTATTCTTCTTTTATTTCCATTCTCAATTTCTCCAATGGTTTTCCTTGTTACCCCTGACATATTGGCTAGATCGCTTATTGTCCAACCTTTTTCAGTTCTAGCTATCTTTATTTTTGTACCGTCAATTTTATAATTTTCTTTCTTTTTTATTTGTAGTATACATTCCATATCACCACACCTCCACATTACTCATATTGGGTACATTTTTATAGTAACAACTCATATTGAGTAATTCAAGTTGATTGTTGTATTCATTTTGTGTAATATTTAATTGTAATTACTCAAAAGGAGGAATATAAGATGATTGGACAACGTGTTAGAGAATTAAGAAAAAGAAAGAACATGACCTTAAGAGAGTTAGCAGCTGAGTTAGAAATTCCTTTTACAACTTTAGGAAACTATGAACGTGGGGATAGAAGTCCTGACTTTGGTTTCGTCCTTGATGTAGCCAAATACTTTAATGTTTCAATAGACTTCCTTACAAAAGGAGATGACCATATTAATTATGATGAGTATCTAGTTTCTCGATACACTAAAGACATCAATACAATGCTTAATAAAGCTAACCCAGAAGTAAGAGAAAAAATATTGGATATACATGATCAAATATTTTTTATTACTTGTGAACATGCCGTTAGTGGTGCAAGTAAACCCAATAATAAGGAATTAGAATTGGTACAACAGATAGTAAATTTTCTCCTTAGAATGAAAAATAATTTTGGAATGGGGATAAAAGAAGATGGATTCACCCCTTCAACAAAATTCGAATTAGCAAAATTGTACCTAAAAGAAAAACAAGACATTGATAAATCATTTAATGAACTTTTTGAACTTCATATAGAACGAAGTATTAAATAATACGATGATAGAACATCATATCTAAATTCAGGAACATTTGAAAAAGAGGTGAAAAGGTTGGCTTCATTTCAGAAGTACAATACAAAAAAAGGACAATTATGGTTGTTCAAAATAGACCTAGGGAAAGATCCAGAATCAGGCGGAAGACTAACAACCACACGCAGGGGATTTAAAACAAAAAAAGAAGCACAGCAAGCAGCATTAAAGCTTACACAAGAAATATCAAATGGTCTTTCACTAAACAGTAATGACCTTACCTATAAAGAAGTATTTGATCAGTGGTTTTCTAATCATTCTAAAACTATTAAGGCTAGTACTAAGAAAAGTATTGAATCAAAATTTAATAAGCACATTTTACCACGTTTCGGTCAACTGAAGATTCGCGAAATTACCAAGCCCTATTGTCAAAAAATGATTAATGAAATTGCTGAGTTAATTACCTCTGTAAATGATATAAAAATTCAGGCGAATCAAGTTTTTAAATATGCTCTAAAAATGGATATTATTTCAATGAACCCGTTAGAACATGTAAGTATACCTAGACAGCAAAAGGAATTAATCAATAACGAAAATGAAGTGGATAAGCGAAATTACTGGAAAAAGGATGAGATAAAACAATTCCTAAAAATAGCCAAACAAGAGTTATCATTTCGTGATCACACACTTTTTCACCTTTTAATTTATACAGGTGCACGAAAAGGTGAAATATTAGCTCTTACGTGGGATGATATAGATTTTGAGGCTGGCTCCATCCGCTTTACAAAAACACTTTTTCATAACAAGGGTAATTTCATCTTTCAAACGTCTAAAACAAAGGAATCAAGGCGTTTAATTAGTTTAGACACTAAGACCATATCCTTATTAAAAAAATGGCGCATACGGCAAATAGAGACGGATTTAGCTAATGTGAATAAAGATGATGAAAATAAGATGATTTTTACCCGGGATGACGGTACTCCGCTTCGCTTAGCTTATCCAAATGAAAAGCTCGAAATTGTAATTAAAAAACACAACCTTTACAGAATTACTATTCATGGTTTACGTCACACGCATGCTTCCTTGTTATTTGAAGCAGGAGCAAGTATTAAAGAAGTTCAGGAGCGGCTAGGTCACTCTGATATACAAATGACAATGAACATCTACACACACGTAACAGATACACTTAAAGAGCAAACCGCACAAAAATTTCAAAGGTACATTGAATTATAAAATGTGGATAGATGTGGTCATAAAATTTCCGTGGTCAAAATGTGGTCAAAAGCACTTTTTAGTCATAAAAAGACCCTTTCCACAAAAGTGAAAAGAGCCTTTGAAACGTTGATAATTAACGTTTTGAGAACTGAGGTGCACGACGAGCGCCTTTAAGACCGTATTTCTTACGTTCTTTCATACGAGCGTCACGAGTTAACATGCCAGCACGCTTAAGTGAAGCACGGTATTCTGGATCTGCTTCTAATAGAGCACGAGAAATACCATGACGGATAGCTCCTGCTTGACCTGCATATCCACCACCTGAAACGTTAACAAGTACATCATAGCTACCTGTAGTTTCAGTGATATTTAATGGTTGTTTAATATCTTCGATTAGAGCCGCTGATGGGATGTAATCTTTGATTTCGCGATTATTTACAACAATACGACCTTCACCTGGAACTAGACGCACACGCGCTACTGAGCTCTTACGACGGCCTGTACCGTAATATTGAACCTGTGCCAAAATAATAACCTCCTTTTTAATTATCCACGAAGTTCGTAAACTTCAGGTTGTTGTGCTTGGTGTGGATGTTCGCTACCAGCATATACATGTAATTTTTTACCCATTTGACGTCCAAGAGAACCTTTTGGAAGCATTCCTTTGATTGCTAATTCTAGCATTTTCTCAGAATAGTTCGTACGCATTTCTAATGCAGTTCTTGATTTTAATCCACCTGGGAATTGGCTATGACGGTAATAAATTTTATCAGTTAATTTTTTACCTGTTAATTCAATTTTCTCCGCGTTGATGATGATCACGTGATCTCCAGTGTCAACGTGTGGAGTGTAAGTTGGTTTGTGCTTACCACGTAAGATAGATGCGATTTCACTTGAAAGGCGACCTAAAGTCTTGCCAGCAGCATCTACTACGTACCATTTACGTTCGATATTTGCAGCGTTTGCCATAAACGTTGTACGCATGTCTTTTCCTCCTAATAGTTAATATAAAGATGATGGTTCCTATTCTATTTCATAACACGATAAGTTTCCGGGGCTTATACGTGGGGTTGAAATACATACCATTAGATATAATATACTCTTTACAATATAATGTCAAGGGGATGTTACACCTGGTTTAGTTGTCATAGTAAACTTTCCATAAATATAATCCATGGCCAGGTACTGTTTTTCCACTAAGCTTTCGATCCTTCCCCTCTAAGATGCCTGGTATCTCAAGTATCTCCCTCTTACCTTGTCCAATTTCTAGTAATGTCCCGACTAAAATTCTAACCATATTATATAAAAAACCATTTCCTATGAAGCTAAAAATAATCTGTTGGTTTTCTTCATTTATATCTATAGAATAAATCGTTCTAATCTTATCCTCTACTTCTGTTTTTGCAACGCAAAAACTAGTAAAGTCATGGGTTCCAACCAAAAGGTCTGCTGCACGCTTCATCGCATCCACATTTAACTCAAAGGGATAATGATACTCATAATTTCTCATGAAAACATCCACCATCATATTTCGATTTATCATATAGCGGTATTCTTTTCTCTCCACATCAAATCTTGCATGAAAGTCGTCTTGAACATAGGCAGCAGAGATTATGACAATATCATCAGGTAATAAGCTATTGAGTGCGTAAGGCCACCTACCGTCAGGAATAGTTAATGGAGTGTCAAAGTGAAAAACCTGACCTTTGGCATGGACGCCTGCATCGGTTCTACCAGACGCATAAATCTTCACTTCATTCCCCTTATGAAGCTTTGTTAATGCTTCTTCAATCTCGCGTTGGACAGTTCGCTTATTCGGTTGTACTTGATACCCATTAAATTGTGAGCCATCATATGATACGATACACTTTACTCTCATGTTTTCACCTATGCTCGTAAATATAGTAAAACTAACGCTAAAAGGAACGTGATGAAAAGCATTCCTGTATCAAGGTATTTCCATTCTAGCTGCCTAAGCTTCGAACGACCTTCCCCACCTCGATAACCACGTGCCTCCATCGCCGTCGCTAGCTCCTCAGCGCGTTTAAATGCACTTATGAACAATGGGACTAATAATGGGACAACCGCCTTAAAACGATCCTTAACAGGTCCACTTGTGAAATCGACACCCCTCGCCATCTGAGCCTTTAAAATCTTATCCGTTTCTTCCATAAGAGTCGGAATAAAACGAAGAGATATCGACATCATCAATGCTAATTCATGTACCGGTAACCCAAGCCTCTTAAACGGGTGGAGGAGAGTTTCCATTCCATCTGTAATTTCAATAGGGGTCGTTGTTAAGGTTAAAATCGTTGTCATTAAAATTAAATAAAAGAACCGTAAAGAAATAAATATCCCTTGCCTTAATCCTTCCTCGTGAATTTTCAAAAAGCCCAAGTCCACTAAAACAGGCCCTTCCTTCGTGACAAGGATGTGTAAAATAAACGTAAATAGGATAATCCATATGACCGGTCTGAGACCTCTTAGTAAAAATCTAAACGGTAGCTTTGTTAATGACACAATAATACTTGTGAAAATCCCTAACAATAAGTATGTGAAACCATTATTTGCAAAAAATACAATAAAGACAAAGGCAAAGATTAATAATAGCTTTGAGCGGGGATCCATTCTATGAATAAGAGAATGACCAGGGACATATTTGCCAATTATGATACTGTTCATCACTTAGGAATCCCCCCTTTTCAAAGCAGTAACAATTTGCTCAACCGTTTCATCTATACTTAGCGGCATGGAGGGAATACGAATTCCTTTTTCTTCAAGCTTCATCTGGAATTTCACCGTCTCTGGTAAGTCGAGACCTATATCAGCAAGTTTACTAGCTTGCGAAAAGATCTCCCTAGGTGTGCCCCTCATCTCTACGGAACCTTTATGCATAACAATGACCTCATCTGAATACTTTGCAGCATCCTCCATACTATGAGTCACTAGGATAATTGTAAGGTTATGTTCTTTCCTTAGGCGCGAAAATAAATTCATCATTTCTTTTCTACCTCTAGGATCCAGACCAGCAGTAGGTTCATCAAGTACGAGTACTTCTGGTCCCATGGCCAACACACCAGCAATTGCAACTCGACGCATCTGCCCACCACTTAAATCAAAAGGTGACTTTTGCAAAACTTCTTCTGGTAAACCGACTATAGAAAGGGATTCTTTGGCTTTTTTGACCGCCTCTTCTTCAGAGACACCAAAGTTCATTGGTCCAAATGCGATATCTTTTTCTACTGTTTCTTCAAACAATTGATGCTCGGGAAATTGAAAAACGATTCCCACGAGTCTTCGGACAGCTTTTAAGTTCTTTTGCTTCTTCCCAGCTTCAATGAGATAGTCACCAATTGAGACTGAACCATTTGTAGGTTTTAAAAGTCCATTTAGATGTTGAAGAATTGTCGACTTACCTGACCCTGTATGCCCAATAATTGACACATAGGATCCGGATTTAATATCAAAATTCACGTCAAAGAGAGCAAGCTTCTCAAAGGGTGTACGAGCCTGGTAGCGATGTTCTACATCTTTGAATACAATGTCCATAGCTCATTCACCAACCCTTCCTCAGATAGATGCTCTTCCTTAAGGGAGATTCCAGCATCCTTTAATTTTTGACTTAATAAAACCGAGAAAGGCAAATCGAGTCCAATTTCAACTAACTTATCCCCTAACTTAAAAACTTCCTCAGGTGTGCCCTCCATATATTTCTTTCCACCATTCATGACAATGATTCGATCAGCCTTTGAAGCTTCCTCCAGATCATGAGTAATCGAAATAACAGTCAAGGCTGATTGCTGATTTAATTCCTTTACGGTTTGAATGACCTCACTTCTCCCCATTGGGTCAAGCATGGAGGTGGCTTCATCAAGAATAATTACATCAGGCTGTACCGCCATTACCCCTGCGATGGCTACACGTTGTTTTTGCCCACCAGATAAATGGTGTGGCTCATGGTCTAAATAAGCTTCCATTTTCACCTTATTCGTAGCCCATTCAATCCTACGAATCATCTCTTCTCGAGGAATACCATTGTTCTCCAAACCAAAAGCAACATCATCACGAACAGTTGTCCCAACAAACTGATTATCTGGATTTTGAAAAACCATCCCAACATGCTTGCGAATATCCCACACTTTATCAGGGGTTAGATTCTTGCCGCAAACTGTTACTTTCCCTTCGTCAGGAATAAATAGCCCATTTATGATACGTGCCATTGTCGATTTACCTGAACCATTATGGCCGACTATAGCTAACCATTCACCTTTATTTACTTCAAAGGAAACATGATCAATTGCAGGCTTAGCGTCCTCTTGGTATCGAAAGGTTATATTTTCTACGTTTATAATTGCTTGACTCACAGCTCAACTCTCCTCATCTCACAGGAAGATCACTTATTTCTTTTAAAAAGCTATTTTTGTTGAAAGTTATTCATTATTATAGAAGTCTCGTTTTGAGGCTTAATCGAGTAGTGTTGAATGCGAGGTTCTAGAATAGTCCCCCGATTATTGTTTCTAGCTATCACACTTGCTAAAACAACGTAACTTACGGAAAAAGCCTAATCTAATATAAATCTACTCCACTATTCTAGAGGTACTACCATATCGTTCATTATTAATCTAACCGAGAAAGAGTACATGCTCCTTTTACGAACTCTGTGCAGCCATAAGAGCCGCAGGATAGAAGACAAACCATACGTACTCCCATTCCTAGGTCACTTATGAGCCCTAGAAAGGCTAGTAGGAAATTGTTTTATCCTACTAGGTACCGGGCGAATTAAGAACAAAAGACTATAAAGCTCTTGTCCTATTTCTATCGTGACTTTCTGATATAAAAAAAGGGCATTGATCCAGTTCTAAAACTGTCACGCCCTTGTGAGTATATATATTAAACTAATTCGATGATAACCATTGGTGCACCGTCGCCGCGACGAGGTCCAAGTTTCATGATACGAGTATAACCACCTTGGCGTTCCTCGTAACGTGGAGCGATATCACTGAAAAGCTTTTCTAAAGCATATTTCGGCTTATCTTTATCCTTACCTTCTGCATTTGTAACTGTAACTACTTCAGCTACTTCATTACGAACGTAAGCTGCTGCTTGACGACGAGCATGAAGATCTCCGCGTTTACCTAGAGTAATCATCTTTTCAACAGTTGAACGTAGTTCTTTCGCACGAGCTTCTGTTGTTTCGATGCGCTCACTGATGATTAGATCAGTTGTTAAATCACGAAGCATTGCTTTACGTTGAGCACTTGTACGGCCTAATTTTCTGTATGACATGAGATGTCCCCTCCTTCGTTGTATATTGTATGTTTTTTAATTCGCGCATTGAAAAACATATCTATCAACTATAATCTATTGAAACATACGAAAACGCTAGTTACTATTTAACTAGTCGTCAGTCGTCTTTTCGAAGACCTAAACCTAGTTCTTCTAATTTTGCCTTAACTTCTTCTAGAGATTTACGACCTAAGTTACGAACCTTCATCATATCTTCTTCTGTTTTATGAGCAAGCTCTTGTACTGTGTTAATGCCAGCACGTTTTAAACAGTTATAAGAACGCACTGAAAGATCTAACTCTTCAATCGTCATCTCAAGAACTTTTTCCTTTTGATCCTCTTCTTTTTCCACCATAATTTCTGCATTTTGAGCTTCATCAGTCAAACCTACAAAAATATTTAAGTGTTCAGTAAGAATCTTAGAACCAAGAGCAATTGCTTCTTTTGGTCCAGTGCTTCCATCAGTCCAAACATCTAACGTAAGTTTATCATAGTTAGCTACTTGACCGACACGTGTTTTCTCAACTTGGTAAGAAACACGAGAAACCGGAGTGTAGATTGAATCAATTGGAATGACACCAATTGGTTGATCTTCACGTTTGTTTGAATCAGCTGGAGTGTAACCACGACCACGCTTAGCTGTTAGTCTCATTCTAAAGCTAGCATCTGATGCAAGAGTAGCAATATGAAGATCTGGATTCAGAATTTCTACATCACTATCATGAGTAATATCCGATGCAGTTACACTACCTTCGCCTTGAACATCAATTTCAAGCGTCTTCTCTTCATCTGAATAGATTTTAAGAGCAAGCTTTTTAATGTTTAAGATAATCGAAGTAACATCTTCAACAACACCTTCGATCGTTGAAAACTCATGAAGTACGCCATCTATTTGGATCGATGTTACAGCGGCACCAGGGAGTGAAGATAAAAGGATACGACGTAAGGAGTTACCCAAAGTTGTACCATATCCACGCTCAAGTGGCTCGACGACGAATTTACCATATTTGGCATCATCGCTGATTTCAACCGTTTCGATTTTTGGTTTTTCAATTTCTATCATCTATAAACCCTCCTTCAAAACGTCGAAACCCCGGCTAGACATAATGTTTAGTAAGAGTCTAACCGAAATTCCCCATTCAAAAGTTCCCGAATGTGCACAACAACAAAGTGATTCTGCTAGAACTTATATACTGTATCATAACCCATTATTGACAGGGATACAAAATCTATACAGAAAATTTACACACGACGACGTTTTGGTGGACGGCATCCATTATGTGGAACTGGAGTAACGTCTCTGATTGCTGTTACTTCAAGCCCTGCAGCTTGTAGTGAACGGATTGCAGCTTCACGTCCTGCACCTGGTCCTTTAACAGTAACTTCAAGAGTTTTTAAACCATGCTCCTGTGATGCTTTAGCAGCTGTTTCAGCAGCCATTTGTGCAGCGAAAGGAGTAGATTTACGAGATCCTCTGAAACCTAACGCACCAGCACTTGACCATGAAATTGCATTACCATGAGTGTCAGTAATAGTAACAATCGTGTTATTGAATGTTGAACGAATGTGTGCAATTCCACTTTCAATATTCTTTTTCACACGACGTTTACGAGTATTCGTTTTACGTGCCATTTTGGATTAACCTCCTTTTACCTTATTTTTTCTTGTTTGCTACAGTACGACGTGGTCCTTTACGTGTACGAGCATTGTTTTTTGTATTCTGTCCGCGAACTGGTAAGCCACGACGGTGACGGATACCACGGAAAGAACCAATTTCAATTAGACGCTTAATGTTAAGTGAAACTTCACGACGAAGATCCCCTTCAACTTTAAGTTTGTCAATAACGTCACGGATTTTTCCTAACTCATCTTCCGTTAAATCACGAACGCGAGTATCTGCAGAAACTCCAGCTTCAGCTAGAACTTTCTCAGCAGTAGAACGACCGATTCCGAAAATATATGTTAATGAAATAACAACACGTTTGTCGCGAGGAATATCAACACCTGCAATACGAGCCATTAAGCTTGCACCTCCCTATAAATTAACCTTGTTTTTGCTTATGCTTAGGATTCTCACATATAACCATGACTTTGCCTTTTCTGCGAATAACTTTACATTTTTCACAAATCGGTTTAACAGATGGTCTGACCTTCATGATTTTAATACCTCCTTAGTAGTACGGAGTGCTAATTATTTAAAACGGTACGTAATTCTGCCACGAGTTAAATCATATGGAGATAATTCTACCGTAACTTTGTCTCCAGGTAAAATACGAATGAAATGCATGCGAATCTTTCCAGATACATGCGCCAAAACCGTATGACCGTTCTCTAGTTCAACTTTGAACATTGCATTAGGCAATGTTTCTATAACAGTTCCTTCAACTTCAATTACATCGTCTTTCGCCATCGAACTGTTCTCCCTTCTTCAAATCAGTAACTTGCTCATCGACAAACTACAAATTCCTATTTGTCACACGACCTGCTTCCATTATACTGTCTGAACTTATTGGAGATACGCTATAAAAGAATTCTTGATGATGAACATCTTTCTATTGGAGATCTTTATCTACATCTCCAAAAGCTATAAACGAATTCCCCTCGGCGTATGCTTCTTAGCTAATTCAATACTATGCTAGACAAGCTGTAACACACCTGGAATCGAAATTCGGTTCATTTAAGCAATGTCACCTTCAGTTTAAGCTTTTGTTAAGATTTCATAGCCTGTTTCAGTAATCGCAATTGTGTGTTCAAAGTGAGCACACATTTTACCATCAACTGTCACAACAGTCCAATCATCTGCTAACGTTTTTACATAACGAGTTCCTGCATTCACCATCGGCTCTATCGCTAATACCATCCCAGGCTTTAACCTTGGACCTTTATTAGGAGGACCATAATGAGGAATTTGAGGATCTTCATGTAGCTCTTGACCTACACCGTGACCAACATATTCTCTAACCACAGAAAAACCATGTTCTTCAACATACGTTTGAATAGCATGAGATATGTTAGATAAACGATCACCTGGCTTCGCTTCTTCAAGACCTTTAAACAATGAAGCTTCTGTCACTTCTAAAAGTTTTTGTGTCTCTTCGGAAATTTCACCTACTGCATATGTCCAAGCAGAGTCTCCATGATACCCATTATATTTAGCACCAATATCGATACTAATGATGTCTCCTTCATTTAGTACACGGTCACCCGGTATTCCATGAACAAGCTCTTCATTTACAGAAGCACAGATACTTCCGCGAAAACCATTATACCCTTTAAAGGATGGGATTGCATCATGCGAACGAATAAACTTTTCGGCAATTACATCCAGTTCCTTTGTCGTGATACCTGGTTTGATGTGCTTTTTTAACTCCTGATGAGTTAAAGCTACAATCCGACCAGCTTCTCGCATAATATCTAGCTCACGCTGAGTCTTACAAATGATCATGCATTTAGTCCCCCAAGCAGTTGATCCACATCAACAAATACTTGATCGATATCTTGTTGACCATTAATATTTTTTAGATAGCCTTTGTCGCTATAAAAATCTAGTAACGGCTGAGTTTGTTTTAAGTTGACTTCTAAACGATTAGAAACCGTTTCTGCGTTATCGTCTGCACGTTGATATAATTCCCCGCCACAACGATCACACTTGCCTTCTTCTGCAGGTGGATTGAAAACAAGATGATAAGTAGCACCACATTGTTTACAAATTCTACGACCTGTTAAACGCTCCATTAAGATATCTTTATCAACTTGAATGTTAATGACATAATCAATCTGTTTGTTTAGATCTGCTAAGATAGCCTCAAGTGCTTCAGCTTGGGCAACAGTTCTAGGAAAACCATCTAAAAGGAAGCCTTTTTGACAATCATTCTTTCCCAAACGTTCTCGAACAATACCAATTGTTACTTCATCTGGAACAAGTTCACCCTTATCGATAAAGGATTTAGCTTGAAGACCTAGTTCTGTTTCTTCTTTCATAGCAGCTCTGAACATATCTCCTGTTGAGATATGAGGGATGTCGTATTTCTCTACAATACGTTCAGCTTGAGTACCTTTTCCGGCACCCGGAAGGCCCATCAATACTAAATTCATTTGTATTCCCCCCTCAGTCTCTATTTAGAGGGAATGGGAATTGCGTTCCCATATCCTCATTATTTTATAAAGCCTTTATAATGACGTTTCACTAGCTGACTTTCAAGCTGTTTCATTGTTTCAAGGGCTACCCCAACAACAATTAGTAGACTTGTTCCACCAATCTGTGCAGATTGAGGAAGATCAGCGAACTTAATAAAGAAAACAGGAAGAACAGCTATAACTGCTAAGAAAAGAGAGCCAACAAAAGTTAAACGATATAATACCTTTGTAACATAATCCTGCGTGCTCTTTCCTGGACGAATACCAGGAATATAGCCACCTTGTTTCTTCAAGTTTTCAGCCATTTGTTCAGGATTAACTTGAACAAACGTATAGAAATATGTGAAAGCAATAATTAACGCAATGTAGATAATCATTCCTACAGGCTGCGTGTAATCGAACGTTTTCGAAATCCATTCCGTTACATCGTTAGAACCGAAGAATGCTGCAATTGTCGGAGGAGTAATAATAAATGAAACCGCAAAGATAACAGGAATTACACCTGCTGGATTCACTTTTAACGGAAGGTGTGTATTATGTCCACCACCCATACTGTTTCCACCAGAACCTTTTGCATATTGAATCGGAATCTTACGAAGTGCCTGTTGAATAAAAATAACGCCAACTACTACTGCTAAAATTGCCAATATAAGGATTACAACTGTAACAATATTTAAGAACAGTTGATCACCTGCATCTTGAAATTGTTGTGCATAGATTTGGTTAACAGTTGAGGGAATTCCTGCAACAATCCCAGCAAAGATGATAATAGAAATACCATTTCCTACACCTTTAGCAGTGATTTGTTCACCTATCCATAAAAGAAAAGCAGTTCCGGCTGTTAATACAATCGCAATTAACAAGTATGTCCCGATACCAGGATTCTGAATTAACAATCCACCAGATTGTGTATTGAATCCATAAGACATACCTAACGCCTGGATAAAACCTAATATTATCGTAAAGTATCGAGTAAATTGAGCAAGCTTACGTCGCCCAACATCACCTTGTTTAGACCATTCAGTGAACTTCGGTACGACATCCATCTGTAACAGCTGAATGATGATTGAAGCTGTGATATAAGGCATAATCCCCATCGCTAAGATTGAGAAATTATATAGTGCCCCACCACCGAATGTGTTTAGAATTCCGAATACGTTTAATTCATCCTGAGCCTTTAATACATCAGCATTAACATTAGGCACAGGAATGAATGTACCAATACGAAATACTACTAACATTAAAAGGGTGAATATGATCTTACTTCTAATATCACCCACGCGCATAAAATTGGAGATTGTTTTTAACATTAGATCACCTCAGCTGTACCGCCAGCAGATTCAATTGCTTCTTTAGCAGAAGCAGAGAACTTGTTAGCTTTTACAGTAAGTTTTTTCTCTAACTGACCATTACCAAGAATCTTAACACCAGATTTTACGTTGCTTACAATACCTGTCTCAAGTAAAAGTTCTGGAGTTACTTCAGTACCGTCTTCAAAGCGGTTAAGAGTGTCAAGGTTAACAATTGCAAAGTCCTTGCGGTTTATGTTTGTAAAACCACGTTTAGGCAAGCGTTGGAATAAAGGAGTTTGACCACCTTCAAATCCAGGACGAACTCCACCACCAGAACGAGCATTTTGTCCTTTGTGACCCTTACCAGCTGTTTTACCATTACCAGAACCGATACCACGACCAACACGGTTACGCGTTTTACGAGATCCTTCTGCAGGTTTCAACTCATGAAGTTTCATCGGGACACCTCCTTATAGATTTATGTTTCTATTATTGTTCTTTAACTGTAACTAAGTGAGCAACTTTATTAATCATACCGCGAATCGCAGGATTATCTTCTTGAACAACAGTTTGGTGTAACTTTTTTAGTCCAAGTGTTTTAACAGTAACTCGTTGGTCTTCAGGACGACCAATTACACTGCGAGTGAGGGTAATTTGTAACTTATTCGCCATTTTGTTCCCTCCTTATCCTAACAGTTCTTCTACCGTTTTGCCACGTAACTTAGCAACATCTTCAGCACTCTTCAGTTCAGATAGACCAGAAATAGTAGCACGGATCATATTAATTGGAGTATTTGAACCTAAAGATTTAGATAAGATATCAGCTACACCTGCTAATTCTAATACCGCACGAACAGGTCCCCCAGCGATTACTCCGGTACCTTCTGAAGCCGGTTTTAAAAGGATGTTTCCTGCTCCAAATTGTCCGATAATTTGATGAGGAATTGTAGTACCAACCATAGGTACTGTAATTAGGTTTTTCTTTGCATCTTCAATTGCTTTACGGATTGCTTCTGGTACCTCTTGAGCTTTACCAGTACCGAAACCTACATGACCGTTTTTATCACCTACAACAACAAGTGCTGCAAAGCGGAAACGACGACCACCTTTAACAACTTTAGCAACACGGTTAACGGTAACTACGCGTTCTTCAAGTTCTAATTTGTTTGGATCAATACGCATTCTTTATGTCCCTCCTTTTTGCGATTAAAATTCTAGGCCAGCCTCACGAGCAGCTTCAGCTAGAGCCTTAATACGACCATGATATAAGTACCCACCGCGGTCAAACACGACAGATTTAACACCTTTTTCGATAGCACGTTTAGCTACTAATTCACCAACTTGTTTAGCTGCTTCAACGTTACCTTTAGAATCAAGAGAGAAATCTTTATCTAAAGTAGAAGCACTCGCTAATGTTACTGAGTTAGTATCATCAATTACTTGTGCATAAATGTGTGTGTTAGAACGATAAACGTTCAGACGTGGACGAGTTGTAGTACCAGTTAACTTAGCACGAACACGAGCATGTCTCTTTTTACGTACAACATTTTTATCAGCCTTTGTAATCATCTAGGTCACTCCTTTCTTATCATCTAAGCGATATTACTTCGCAGTTTTACCTTCTTTACGACGAACAAATTCGCCTTCGTAACGAATACCTTTACCTTTATAAGGCTCTGGTGGACGAACGTCACGGATATTAGCTGCAATTGCACCTACGCGCTCTTTATCAGTACCTTTTACAACAACTTTTGTTTGTGTAGGTACGTCAATTTCGATACCAGATTCAGGTGTGATCTCAACTGGGTGAGAGTAACCAACGTTAAGAACTAATTTATTACCAGATTTAGAAGCACGGTAACCGACACCGATAAGCTCTAATCCTCTTTCAAAACCTTTTGATACACCTTCTACCATGTTTCCAAGAAGGCTACGAGTTGTACCGTGAAGTGCACGGTGCTCTTTCGCGTCAGATGGACGAGAAACAGTTAAAATATTCTCTTCGATTGAGATTTTAATATCAGGATTGAATGTACGAGTTAATTCCCCTTTAGGACCTTTAACAGTAACTGTATTGTCTTCTGCGATGTTAATCGTAACACCAGTAGGAATTTCTAGTAATTTCTTACCAATACGAGACATTCATTACACCTCCATTCTTTTTGAACTAATTACCAAACGTATGCTAATACTTCTCCACCAGTTTGTTTTGCACGAGCTTCTTTGTCCGTTAAAACACCTTGAGAAGTTGAAACGATCGCGATACCTAAACCGTTAAGTACACGTGGTACTTCATCAGATTTAGCATAAACACGTAAGCCTGGCTTACTGATTCTCTTAAGACCAGTAATAACACGCTCGTTGTTTGCTCCGTATTTTAAGAAAATACGAATGATACCTTGTTTGTTGTCTTCTACATACTCTACATCACGAACAAAACCTTCACGCTTTAAGATTTCAGCAATTTCCTTTTTGATTTTTGATGCAGGAAACTCAAGTTTCTCGTGACGTACCATATTCGCATTACGAATGCGAGTAAGCATATCTGCAATAGGATCTGTCATAACCATTACTAAATAACCTCCTTCCCGTTTTACGGTTTTACCAGCTAGCTTTTTTCACGCCTGGAATTTGACCTTTATAAGCAAGTTCACGGAAACAAATACGGCAAAGCTTAAATTTACGTAGTACTGAGTGTGGACGTCCGCAACGTTCGCAACGAGTGTACTCTTGTACTTTAAACTTTTGCTCGCGCTTTTGCTTAGCAATCATTGATTTTTTAGCCACAATTTCGCCTCCCTTTACTTAGCGATTATTTTTGGAACGGCATACCGAACTGTGTTAATAGTTCGCGTGCTTCTTCATCAGTATTCGCAGTTGTTACGATAACGATATCCATACCACGAACTTTGTTTACTTTATCATAATCAATCTCAGGGAAGATTAATTGCTCTTTAACACCTAATGTGTAGTTACCGCGACCGTCAAATGATTTCTTTGATACTCCACGGAAGTCACGTACACGAGGTAGTGAAACAGCGATTAACTTATCTAAGAATTGGTACATACGCTCACCACGAAGTGTAACTTTTGCACCGATTGGCATACCTTCACGAAGACGGAAGCCTGCAATTGATTTTTTTGCTTTTGTTACAACTGGTTTTTGACCAGTGATTTGAGTTAACTCTTCAACAGCAACATCAAGTGCTTTAGAGTTTGAAACTGCATCACCAACACCCATGTTGATAACGATTTTTTCTAATTTAGGAGCTTGCATTACTGATTCATAGTTGAATTTAGTCATTAATGCAGGCGTGATTTCTTTTTGATACTTTTCTTTAAGGCGGTTCACTGAAATACCTCCCTTCCTGATTTACTATTTATCTAAAGTTTCACCAGATTTTTTTGCTACACGTACCTTTTTACCGTCAACCACTTTAAAACCAACACGAGTTGGCTCACCTGATTTAGGATCAAGTGGCATAACATTTGATACATGGATAGGTGCCTCTTGGTTAAAGATCCCACCTTGTGGGTTAGCTTGTGAAGGTTTAGCGTGTTTTTTCACGATATTAATACCTTCAACAAGTACACGATCCTTTTTAGGATAAGAAGCAAGAACTACGCCTTGTTTCCCTTTATCCTTACCAGAGATAACCATAACTTTATCACCTTTTTTTACATGCATCCTAGTCGCACCTCCTTAGTAAGGCAATCAGATTTATTATAGAACTTCCGGAGCTAATGATACGATTTTCATGAAGTTGTTTTCACGTAATTCACGTGCAACTGGTCCGAAAATACGTGTACCACGTGGGCCCTTGTCATCACGGATAATAACACATGCATTTTCGTCGAATTTGATGTAAGAACCATCTGAACGACGTGCACCACTCTTAGTACGAACGATTACTGCTTTAACTACGTCACCTTTTTTGACAACGCCACCTGGTGTTGCTTGTTTTACCGTACAAACGATAACATCACCGATATTAGCAGTTTTACGACCAGAACCACCTAATACTTTGATTGTTAGAACTTCACGAGCACCAGAGTTGTCAGCAACTTTTAAACGAGATTCTTGTTGGATCACTTATGTTACCTCCCTTCGGAATTAACTATCCGAACAAATATTAAATGATAATAGCTTCTTCTACGACTTCTACAAGACGGAAACGTTTCGTAGCAGATAATGGACGAGTTTCCATGATCTTTACGATGTCACCAGCTTTCGCTTGGTTGTTTTCATCATGCGCTTTTAATTTCTTAGAGTACTTAACGCGTTTACCGTATAATGGGTGTGTTTTGTATGTTTCAACAAGAACAGTGATAGTTTTATCCATCTTGTCAGATACAACACGGCCTGTGTATACTTTGCGTTGGTTACGTTCACTCATTCAGTAAACCTCCTCTCTTATTAACGATTATTAGCAGCGAGTTCTCTTTCACGTACAACAGTTTTCATACGAGCGATCGATTTACGAACTTCACGGATGCGAGCAGTATTTTCTAATTGTCCTGTCGCTAGTTGAAAGCGAAGGTTAAATAACTCTTCTTTAAGAGACTTTACTTTTTGTTCAATTTCAGCAGTGGTAAGGTCACGAATTTCATTAGCTTTCATTAGATTCACCACCAATTTCTTCACGTTTTACAAATTTCGTTTTGATTGGTAATTTGTGAGACGCTAAACGTAGAGCTTCACGTGCTACCTCTTCAGAAACACCAGAAATTTCAAACATTACTTTACCAGGTTTAACAACTGCTACCCAACCTTCTGGAGCACCTTTACCAGATCCCATACGAACCTCTAAAGGTTTTGCTGTATAAGGCTTAGAAGGGAAGATTTTAATCCAAACTTTACCGCCACGTTTCATGTAACGTGTCATCGCAATACGAGCTGCTTCGATTTGACGGTTTGTGATCCAAGAAGCTTCTAGAGCTTGGATACCGTACTCACCGAAGTGAACCTCCGTACCGCCTTTAGCACGACCGCGCATTTTTCCACGGTGCTCTCTACGATATTTTACGCGTTTTGGCAATAACATATTATTTTCCTCCTTCCTCAGTTTTCTTCTTAGTAGGAAGAACCTCTCCACGATAGATCCAAACTTTTACGCCTAATTTACCGTAAGTTGTATCAGCTTCAGCTGTTCCGTAATCGATATCAGCACGAAGTGTGTGTAGTGGAACTGTTCCTTCGCTATAATGCTCAGCACGTGCGATATCTGCTCCACCTAGACGACCAGATACTTGAGTCTTGATACCTTGTGCACCAGCACGCATAGCGCGTTGAATTGTTTGTTTTTGAGCACGACGGAAAGAGATACGATTCTCTAATTGACGAGCAATGTTCTCAGCAACCAATTTAGCATCAAGATCAGCTTTTTTGATTTCTAAGATGTTGATGTGAACGCGTTTGCCAGTAAGTTGGTTAAGAGCTTTACGTAAAGCTTCAACTTCTGTACCACCTTTACCAATTACCATACCAGGCTTTGCAGTGTGGATAGTAACGTTTACGCGGTTTGCAGCACGTTCGATCTCGATTTTAGATACAGATGCATCGTTAAGGCGTTTTGAAATATATTCACGAATTTTGATGTCTTCATGTAAAAGAGTTGAGTAGTCTTTACCAGCGAACCATTTAGACTCCCAATCACGAATAACTCCAATACGAAGACCGACTGGATTTACCTTTTGACCCACAGATTATCCCTCCTTCTTTTCTGTTAAGATGATTGTAATGTGGCTAGTACGCTTGTTAATAGCACTTGCACGACCCATAGCACGTGGGCGGAAACGTTTAAGAGTTGGACCTTCGTTAGCATAAGCTTCAGATACAACTAAGCTATTAATGTCCATTTCATAGTTATGCTCAGCGTTAGCTACAGCAGATTTTAATACTTTTTCAATGATTGGTGAAGCAGCCTTTGGCGTATGATTTAAAATCGCTACTGCTTCGCCGACTTGCTTACCTCGAATAAGATCTAAAACTAAACGAGCTTTACGAGGAGCAATGCGTACTGTTCTTGCGACAGCTTTAGATTGTTGCATGTAAAATGCCTCCTCTCATTAACGTCTTGTTTTTTTGTCGTCACTTGCATGACCTTTATACGTACGTGTAGGTGCAAACTCACCAAGTTTGTGACCTACCATATCTTCAGTTACATATACAGGAACATGTTTACGTCCATCATAAACAGCAATAGTGTGACCAATGAATTGTGGGAAAATAGTAGAACGACGAGACCAAGTTTTAATCACTTGTTTTTTCTCAGTATCATTTAACTTTTCAACCTTGCTCATTAAATGTTCATCAACGAATGGTCCCTTTTTTAAGCTACGGCCCATGATTGTACCTCCCTTCGTGATCGTGCTACGGTTCGATGGAACCGTAGTTCAACCACGTTATTTTTTACGGCGACGCACGATAAACTTATCTGACTTGTTTTTCTTTTTACGAGTTTTCGCACCAAGAGTTGGTTTACCCCATGGTGACATTGGTGATTTACGTCCGATTGGAGCGCGTCCTTCACCACCACCGTGTGGGTGATCGTTAGGGTTCATTACAGATCCACGTACAGTTGGACGTTTGCCTAACCAACGAGAACGACCTGCTTTACCAATGTTGATAAGTTCATGTTGCTCGTTACCTACTTGACCTACAGTCGCGCGGCAAGTTGCAAGAATCATACGAACTTCACCAGAATTTAAACGTACAAGTACGTATTTACCTTCTTTACCAAGAACTTGAGCAGAAGTACCAGCTGAACGAACTAATTGACCACCTTTTCCAGGTTTAAGTTCGATGTTGTGTACTACAGTACCAACTGGGATGTTTAGTAATGGAAGTGCATTACCTACTTTGATATCTGCTTCAGGACCAGACATAATTTCTGTTCCTACCGTTAAGTTTTTCGGTGCAAGAATATATCTTTTCTCACCATCAAAATAGTTGATAAGTGCGATGTTTGCTGAACGATTTGGATCGTATTCGATTGTAGCAACGCGTCCTGGTATACCATCTTTGTCGCGTTTAAAATCGATCACACGATATTGGCGTTTGTGTCCACCACCTTGGTGACGAACTGTTAATTTACCTTGGTTATTACGTCCACCTTTTCTGTGAAGAGGCGCAAGTAATGACTTTTCCGGTTGGTCAGTCGTAATTTCAGCAAAATCAGAAACTGTCATGCCACGACGACCATTAGAGGTTGGTTTATATTTTTTAATCGCCATATCGATATCCCTCCTTTTCTATTAAAATTATACTTCGAATAATTCGATTTCTTTGCTATCTGCAGTAAGCTTAATAATCGCTTTACGACGACGATTAGTTAGTCCAGAATAACGACCAACGCGCTTGAATTTACCTTTGTAGTTCATGATGTTAACTTTTTCAACTTTAACGTCAAAGATAGACTCGATCGCATCTTTAACTTGAGTTTTATTAGCTTTTACATCAACTTCAAATGTATATTTCTTTTCAGCCATAAGATCTGTTGAACGTTCAGTAATTACGGGGCGCTTAATAATATCACGAGGATCTTTCATTATGCAAGCACCTCCTCTACTTTTTGCACCGCAGCTTTCGTCATAATAAGCTTTTCATGGTTAAGTACATCAAGTACGTTAACTCCGTTAGCTGTAACAACTGTTACACCAGGAATATTACGTGCTGATAATGCAACATTTTCGTTGTTGTCAGCTGTAACGATTAACGCCTTTTTCTCAACAGAAAGACCTTTTAGAACTGAAGCCATTTCTTTTGTTTTTGGTGCGTTAAGTGCTAAGTCCTCAAGAACAACGATATTGTTGTCAATTACTTTAGTTGATAAAGCTGATTTGATCGCTAAACGGCGAACTTTTTTAGGTAATTTGAATGCATAAGAACGTGGAGTTGGTCCGAATACGACACCACCACCGCGCCATTGTGGCGAACGGATAGATCCTTGACGTGCACGACCAGTTCCTTTTTGACGCCATGGTTTGCGTCCTCCGCCTGCTACTTCAGAACGATTTTTTACTTTGTGAGTTCCTTGACGTAAGGAAGCTCTTTGCATGATAACCGCATCAAATAATACATGCTGATTAGGTTCGATACCAAATACAGAATCATTAAGTTCGATTTCTCCAACGTTAGATCCAGTTTGGTTTAATAATGCTACTTTAGGCATTACCCAATTCCTCCTTTCCTAGAGAGATTATTTTGTTTTAACTGCACTCTTAACTGTAATAAGAGCCTTTTTAGGTCCAGGTACGTTACCTTTGATTAATAATAGGTTACGTTCTGCATCTACTTTTACGATTTCTAAGTTTTGAACAGTAATACGCTCTCCACCCATACGACCTGGTAAAAGTTTGTTTTTGAATACGCGGTTTGGTGCTACAGGTCCCATTGAACCTGGGCGACGATGGTAACGAGAACCGTGGGACATAGGTCCACGAGATTGTCCGTGGCGTTTAATTGAGCCTTGGAAACCTTTACCTTTTGAAATTCCTGTTACATCTACTGTTTCACCAGCAGCGAAAATATCAACTTTGACTTCTTGACCAACTTCGTATTGCTCTAAGCTAGCTTCACGAAGTTCTTTAACGAAGCGCTTAGGTGCAGTGTTTGCTTTTGTTACGTGACCTTTTTCAGGTTTGTTAGCTAATTTTTCACGTTTATCTTCAAAACCTAACTGAACTGCTGAATAACCGTCAGTTTCAACAGATTTCGTTTGAAGTACAACGTTTGGAGTAGCTTCGATAACTGTTACCGGAATTAAATCACCATTTTCAGCAAATACTTGCGTCATACCAATTTTTCTTCCTAAGATTCCTTTGGTCATGAGTCACACCTCCTAGTAATATATATGATTTATTTTAATAGTAAAAATTATAGTTTGATTTCAATGTCAACACCAGATGGTAAGTCTAAACGCATTAGCGCGTCAACAGTTTGTGGTGTTGGGCTGATGATATCAATTAAACGTTTGTGAGTACGCATCTCGAATTGCTCACGAGAATCTTTGTACTTATGAACCGCACGAAGGATAGTGTATACAGATCTTTCTGTCGGTAACGGAATCGGACCAGATACATTTGCACCCGAACGTTTTGCAGTTTCTACAATTTTCTCAGCTGATTGATCAAGAATTCTGTGATCATAAGCTTTTAAACGAATACGAATCTTTTGTTTTGCCATTATTTTCCCTCCTTTTCGCCTATTTTAAAAATAGACATTTTCTCCGCAAGAATTTTCCCTACACATGCCATGGCAAAGCGGCCGTGTGTATCGGCAACCTCCTGCTTCATCGCAGTCAAAGACCAACATTGTCTATTATACAAAAAACCGGTGCTAGATGCAAGAACTTTTTAATATTTAAATATGTTTCTTGCGCACTTTTACTATTATACATATTTTGTCGTTCTAACGCAACAGCTGCTAGTACTTGGATATATTTTCACATGATTCTAGTAAATCAGTGATAAAGCTATTTTCTATAGTAGGTTTTTAAATTCACAATTATAAACAAATAACAATTTAATGATTAACCATTATATAAGTTAAACCTTAAAAAATCAGTACTTTCATTTTTAATTCAACTACTTGTGAAATAATAAACTACTTTTTCATACTCTAATAGATAAGAGGAGTCATTAGAAAATAGATACTGAAATGGTTCTCCACTTTATTCTTATGATCATTTCCTAAGACATAAAAAAAAGCGAGCATTAGCTGCTCGCCTTTTTTCTTCTTATTATAGAAGAAATTATTCTTGGATTGTAGCTACAACGCCAGCGCCTACTGTACGTCCACCTTCACGAATTGAGAACTTAGTTCCTTCTTCGATTGCGATTGGAGCGATAAGCTCAACTGACATTTCAACGTTATCTCCAGGCATAACCATTTCTACGCCTTCTGGTAATTGGCAGATACCAGTTACATCAGTTGTACGGAAGTAGAACTGTGGGCGGTAGTTAGTGAAGAATGGAGTGTGACGTCCACCTTCTTCTTTTGATAAAACGTAAACTTCAGCTTTGAACTTTGTGTGTGGAGTGATTGTACCTGGTTTAGCAAGTACTTGACCACGTTGGATATCGTCACGAGCTACTCCACGAAGAAGTGCACCGATGTTGTCTCCAGCTTCAGCGTAATCAAGAAGCTTACGGAACATTTCAACACCTGTTACAGTAGTTGATTTTGGCTCTTCCGTAATACCGATAATATCGATTACGTCTCCAACTTTAACTTGTCCACGCTCAACACGACCTGTAGCAACAGTTCCACGACCAGTGATAGAGAATACGTCCTCTACTGGCATCATGAATGGCTTCTCAGTGTCACGCTCAGGAGTTGGGATGTATTCGTCAACAGCGTTCATTAGCTCAACGATTTTCTCTTCCCAATCAGCTTCTCCTTCAAGAGCTTTAAGAGCTGAACCTTTGATTACAGGAACATCGTCACCAGGGAAATCGTACTCAGATAGTAAGTCACGTACTTCCATTTCAACTAGTTCTAATAATTCTTCGTCATCTACCATGTCACATTTGTTTAAGAATACAACAAGGTAAGGTACACCTACTTGACGAGATAATAGGATGTGCTCACGAGTTTGTGGCATTGGACCATCAGCAGCAGATACTACTAAGATACCACCGTCCATTTGTGCAGCACCAGTGATCATGTTTTTAACATAGTCAGCGTGTCCTGGGCAGTCAACGTGTGCGTAGTGACGAGTGTCAGTTTCATACTCAACGTGTGCAGTTGAGATTGTGATTCCACGCTCACGCTCTTCAGGAGCAGCATCGATCATGTCATATGCCATAGCAGCACCTTTACCACTGCGCTTAGCAAGTACAGTAGTGATTGCAGCTGTTAATGTAGTTTTACCGTGGTCAACGTGTCCGATTGTACCGATATTAGCATGCGTTTTGGAACGGTCGAATTTTTCTTTACCCATTCTAAAATCCTCCTTAGAGTTGTTATTATTTTAGGATATATGTAACAGAAAGCGAACGATCACTTTCTGTTCTCACATAAGTTATACTTCATTAAAGGGGGTAAAATCAATTACTCACCCTTATTTTTTTTGATAATTTCTTCAGAAATTGATTTTGGTACTTCTTCATAGTGATCGAAGTGCATTGTAAATACTCCACGACCTTGAGTGTTAGAACGTAATGAAGTTGCATAACCAAACATTTCAGATAGTGGAACCATCGCACGTACTACTTGCGCATTACCACGAGCTTCCATACCTTCTACACGGCCACGACGAGAAGTAACTCCTCCCATGATATCTCCCATGTATTCTTCAGGAATAACAACTTCTACTTTCATAACAGGCTCTAAGATGACTGGGCTACATTTTGAAATAGCATTTTTAAGTGCTAAAGATGCAGCGATCTTAAACGCCATCTCACTTGAGTCAACATCATGGTAAGATCCATCAACTAATGCAGCTTTTACATCAACTAATGGGAATCCAGCAAGTACACCGTTACCCATTGCATCTTCAAGACCAGCTTGAACTGCAGGTACGTATTCACGTGGAACTACCCCACCAACGATTTTGTTTTCAAATTCGAAGCCTTTACCTTCTTCGTTTGGAGAGAACTCAATCCAAACGTGTCCGAATTGTCCACGTCCACCAGATTGACGAGCGAACTTACCTTCAACCTTTGCAGATTGACGGAATGTTTCACGGTAAGCAACCTGAGGAGCACCAACATTAGCTTCTACTTTGAATTCACGTTTCATACGGTCAACTAGGATATCTAGGTGAAGCTCACCCATACCTGCGATGATTGTTTGACCAGTTTCTTGGTCAGTATGAGCACGGAATGTTGGATCTTCTTCTTGAAGTTTTTGTAAAGCAGTAGTCATTTTATCTTGATCTGCTTTAGATTTAGGCTCAACAGAAAGTTGAATAACTGGCTCTGGGAATTGCATAGACTCTAAGATAACAAGATCTTTCTCATCACATAGAGTGTCACCAGTTGTTGTATCTTTTAAACCTACAGCCGCAGCAATATCACCAGAATAAACCTCAGAGATTTCTTCACGGCTGTTTGCATGCATTTGAAGGATACGACCTACACGCTCACGTTTACCCTTAGTAGAGTTTTGGATGTATGATCCAGAACTTAGTGTACCAGAGTATACACGGAAGAATGTAAGTTTCCCAACGTAAGGATCTGTCATTACTTTGAAAGCTAATGCAGAGAATGGGCCATCATCGCCAGATTCACGAGTTACTTCTTCTTCAGTATCAGGAATGATACCTTTGATAGCTGCAACATCAGTTGGAGCTGGAAGATAGTCAATAACTGCATCTAGCATTTTTTGAACACCTTTGTTTTTGAATGCAGATCCACAGATTACTGGATAGAATTCTACATTTAAAGTACCTTTACGAATTGCTGCTTTTAGCTCGTCGTTAGAGATTTCTTCTCCACCAAGGTATCTTTCCATTAAGTCTTCATCTAGTTCTGCAACTGCTTCAACTAACTTCTCACGGTATTCTTCAGCTTGCTCTTGGTATTCTTCAGGAATCTCTTTATCAACGATATCAGTTCCTAAATCATTACCATAGAATGTAGCTTTCATTTCTACTAAGTCAATGATTCCTTCAAATTGATCCTCAGCACCAATTGGTAATTGAATTGGGTGAGCATTTGCTTGAAGACGATCATGTAAAGTAGAAACAGAATATAAGAAGTCAGCACCAATTTTGTCCATTTTATTAACGAATACAACACGTGGTACACCATATGTTGTAGCTTGGCGCCAAACTGTTTCAGTTTGTGGTTCAACACCTGATTGAGCATCAAGAACTGCTACTGCACCATCAAGTACACGTAATGAACGTTCAACTTCAACAGTGAAATCTACGTGTCCAGGAGTATCGATGATGTTTACACGATGACCTTTCCACGACGCAGTTGTCGCAGCAGAAGTAATCGTGATTCCACGTTCTTGTTCTTGCTCCATCCAGTCCATCTGAGATGCACCTTCATGAGTTTCACCAATTTTGTGGATACGTCCAGTGTAATAAAGTACACGCTCAGTTGTTGTTGTTTTACCAGCATCAATGTGAGCCATGATTCCAATATTACGAGTATTCTTTAAGGAGAACTCTCTTGCCATTGGGTCATTTCTCCTTCCTTATAGGAAATTTAGTTTGATTATAGTGTATTGATTACCAACGATAGTGAGCAAATGCTTTATTTGCTTCAGCCATTTTATGAGTATCTTCACGTTTTTTAACTGCTGCACCAGTGTTGTTAGCAGCATCTAGAATTTCGTTAGCTAAACGCTCTTCCATCGTTTTTTCTCCACGAAGACGAGCGTAGTTTACTAACCAACGTAAACCTAAAGTTGTACGACGATCTGGACGTACTTCTACAGGTACTTGGTAGTTAGCACCACCAACACGACGAGCTTTTACTTCAAGTACAGGCATGATGTTTTTAAGTGCTTGTTCGAACACTTCAATTGCTTCCTTGCCAGTACGATCTTTAATGATGTCAAAAGCATTGTAAAGTACAGATTGTGCTTTACCTCTTTTTCCGTCGATCATAATTCTGTTAACTAAACGTGTAACAAGCTTTGAATTGTAAATAGGATCTGGTAATACATCTCTTTTTGCTACAGGACCTTTACGTGGCATGTTATGTCCTCCCTTCATTTAATAATTAATAGGTATTTTAATTGAATTACTTCTTAGCAGCTTTAGGACGTTTTGTACCGTATTTAGAACGACCTTGCATACGACCGTCAACACCAGCAGTATCTAAAGCACCACGTACGATGTGATAACGTACCCCTGGTAAGTCTTTTACACGTCCGCCACGGATAAGAACAACACTGTGTTCTTGTAAGTTGTGACCAATACCAGGAATATAAGCTGTAACTTCAATGCCGTTTGTTAAACGTACACGAGCATATTTACGAAGCGCTGAGTTAGGTTTCTTCGGCGTCATCGTACCTACACGAGTACATACACCACGTTTTTGAGGTGAAGATACATTCGTTTGCTCTTTTTTGAAGCTGTTGTAACCTTTGTTTAATGCAGGTGATTTTGATTTCTCAATTTTGCTTACGCGACCTTTACGCACTAATTGGTTAATAGTAGGCATGTTAGTTTTCCTCCCTTCATTTCTTCAATACCACACATCCAGGTGGTTCATATTTAGGCAAAAACAAAGTTTCTGCAATATATACTTGCAAAAACAGTTTTTACTGTATTATAGCTACAGCTGCAGCTCCTACCTCAATTCCACAAGCTCTTCCAAGCTTTTTCATAGAAGCAACCTTCGTTAAAGGAACCTGCTGTTGTTTTGCTGTTTGAATAATCTTTTGGAGAATTCGATGATCAGCATCTTCAGCAATGATTATCTCTCTAACTTCATTGTTTAATAGAGCTTTCACTGATTGCTTAGTACCAACAATAATTTTACTTGCCTGTGATACTTTTTCATAAGACATAGTGAAATATCCTCCAAAGCAACAGGTTTAGATTGACACCTTGAATATAGTAACATCGGAAGAGATGGATGTCAACATTCCATTGTAAAAACTTTAACATTCCATCTCTCTCCAACATTATTTAGTTATTATTAGTCTACTGAAACAACTTCTTCAGTTTGTTGAACTTTCGAAATTGGTTCTGCTTGACGATATCTTGGCATACCAGTACCAGCTGGAACTAGCTTACCAATAATAACATTTTCTTTAAGACCAAGTAACTCATCACGTTTACCTTTAATTGCTGCATCTGTAAGAACTCTAGTTGTTTCTTGGAATGAAGCAGCAGATAAGAAGGAATCTGTTTCAAGTGACGCTTTAGTGATACCAAGTAATACAGGGCGACCAGTCGCTGGACGTTTGCCATCTAATAGTACTTGTTTATTGGCATCTGTGAATTGGTGTACGTCAAGTAGAGTTCCTGGTAATACATCAGTATCTCCTGCATCCATTACTCTTACTTTACGAAGCATTTGTCGTACCATTACTTCAACGTGTTTGTCTCCAATTTCTACCCCTTGCATACGGTATACTTTTTGTACTTC
Source organism: Bacillus weihaiensis (assembly GCF_001889165.1). Taxonomy (GTDB): domain Bacteria; phylum Bacillota; class Bacilli; order Bacillales; family Bacillaceae; genus Metabacillus; species Metabacillus weihaiensis. The sequence continues at coordinate 4,054,331 of NZ_CP016020.1, forward strand.
ACGTAATAGGTATTGTTGTACGGCTTGTAAATCCTTCACCTTTAATAATTCTTTAGGATCGATTGAACCCTCAGTCAAGACCTGACCACTATCGACTTTATCGCCTTGAGTCACTTTAAGTCTTGCATTATAAGGTGCTGTGTAAGAACGAGTTTCAACATCACCTTGAACCACAATTTCTTGTTGTTTGTCTCGTACCTCATTGATCTCAGCTACTACCCCACTAATTTCTGTGATAATCGCTTGACCTTTTGGATTACGAGCCTCAAATAGCTCTTGGATACGAGGTAAACCTTGTGTGATATCGTCTCCTGCAACCCCACCTGTGTGGAATGTACGCATTGTTAACTGTGTACCTGGCTCACCGATTGATTGAGCAGCAATAATTCCAACTGCTTCACCCACTTCAACCTCTGTTCCAGTAGCTAGGTTACGACCATAACATTTCTTACAAACACCGTGACGAGTGTTACATGTAAACGCAGAACGAATCCATACACTTTCAATTCCTGCTTCAATGATTTCAACAGCAATGTCCTCTGTAATTAATTCATTTTCATTTACAATGATAGCACCAGTTTCAGGGTGTTTAACAACCTTACGGCAATAACGTCCGATTAGACGCTCATCAAGCTTCTCGATAACCTCTGTACCTTCTTTAATGGCTTCAGCAAGGATACCACGATCTGTGCCACAATCGTCATCACGAATGATAACATCCTGAGCCACATCAACAAGACGACGAGTAAGGTAACCTGAGTCAGCTGTTTTAAGGGCTGTATCTGCAAGACCTTTACGCGCACCGTGAGTTGAGATGAAGTACTCTAATACTGTTAAACCTTCACGGAAACTTGACTTGATTGGTAACTCGATAATACGTCCAGCCGGGTTGGCCATCAGTCCACGCATACCAGCAAGCTGCGTAAAGTTAGATGCGTTACCACGGGCACCAGAGTCACTCATCATGAAGATAGGATTTCGTTTGTCAAGAGACGCCATCAGCTTCCCTTGGATGTTGTCTTTCGCAGCACTCCAAATTGAGATAACACGCTCATAGCGCTCATCCTCCGTAATCAAACCTCTACGGAATTGCTTAAGTACATTATCAACCTTTGTTTGTGCTTCAGTGATAATCTCCTGTTTCTCTTTAAGAACGATGATATCAGATACACCAACAGTGATACCTGCTTTTGTGGAATATCTAAATCCAAGATTCTTCATACGGTCTAGCATTTTAGACGTTTCAGTAATATGGAATTTCTTGAAGATTTCTGCGATAACTTTTCCAAGAATTCCTTTTTTGAATGGAGCAATTTCTTCTTGAGCAGCAATATGCTCAGCTACATTCGTATTTGTAGGAACAAAATATTTTTCAGGCGTTTTTTCTTCAATGTTTTGTTTTGTTGGCTCATTCATGTAAGGGAATGATTCAGGTAAAATTTCATTGAAGATTAATTTCCCAACTGTTGTAATTAGCAACATTTTCTTTTGTTCTTCTGTAAATGTTTGATTATCTAATGCACTAGCATGAATAGCAACACGAGTATGTAAGTGTACATAACCGTTTTGGTATGCAAGAAGTGCTTCGTTTGTATCTTTGAAGATCATACCTTCTCCAATAACACCCGCGCGCTCTAATGTTAAGTAGTAGTTCCCTAATACCATATCCTGAGAAGGAGTAACTACAGGCTTTCCATCCTTTGGATTTAGGATGTTTTGTGCAGCTAACATTAAGATACGTGCTTCTGCTTGTGCTTCTGCAGATAAAGGAACGTGAACCGCCATTTGGTCACCGTCAAAGTCAGCGTTATACGCTGTACATACTAACGGATGAAGACGAATCGCACGACCTTCTACAAGTGTTGGTTCGAAGGCTTGAATACCTAGTCTATGAAGAGTCGGTGCACGGTTTAGTAATACTGGGTGTTCTTTAATAACAGACTCTAAAACATCCCATACTTCAGGTTGCACACGCTCGATTTTACGTTTCGCACTCTTAATATTATGTGCTAGGCCCTTCTCAACAAGCTCTTTCATAACAAATGGCTTGAATAATTCTAATGCCATTTCTTTCGGTAATCCACATTGATACATTTTTAGGTTCGGACCTACAACGATTACGGAACGACCAGAATAATCCACACGTTTACCTAATAGATTTTGACGGAAACGACCTTGTTTACCTTTTAACATATGAGATAGTGATTTTAATGGACGGTTACCAGGACCTGTAACAGGACGCCCTCTACGACCGTTATCGATCAAGGCATCTACTGCTTCTTGAAGCATACGCTTTTCGTTTTGAACAATGATGCTTGGAGCTCCAAGGTCTAATAAACGTTTTAAGCGGTTGTTACGGTTAATAACACGTCTGTATAAATCATTTAAATCAGATGTTGCAAAACGTCCACCGTCAAGTTGTACCATTGGACGTAACTCAGGTGGAATAACAGGTAGTACATCTAAAATCATCCAAGAAGGATCATTTCCAGAGTTACGGAATGCCTCAAGAACTTCTAAACGCTTGATCGCACGTGTTCTACGTTGACCTTGAGCCGTTTTCAACTCTTCTTTTAAAGAATCAACTTCCTTATCAGTATCAATATCTGATAGAAGCTTTTTAATTGCTTCTGCACCCATAGATGCTTGGAATGTGTTACCGTACTTTTCACGGTATGCACGATATTCCTTTTCAGATAGTAATTGTTTCTTTTCAAGAGGTGTATCACCTGTGTCTGTCGTAACGTAAGAAGCGAAGTAAATCACTTCCTCTAAGGCACGTGGTGACATATCTAGTACAAGACCCATACGACTTGGAATTCCTTTGAAATACCAAATATGAGATACAGGTGCTGCTAATTCGATATGACCCATTCTTTCACGACGTACTTTTGCACGTGTTACTTCAACTCCACAACGATCACAAACTACACCTTTATAACGTACTCTTTTATACTTACCGCAATGACACTCCCAATCTTTAGTTGGTCCAAAGATTCGTTCGCAGAAAAGACCATCTTTTTCTGGCTTTAATGTACGGTAATTAATTGTTTCTGGTTTCTTAACTTCTCCAAATGACCAAGAACGAATCTTGTCTGGTGAAGCCAAGCCGATGCTCATATATTCAAAATTATTTACATCTATCAAGGGGCCTACCTCCCTTTTCGTCTTCAGGTTCTACCCAATATTATTAGATAAATTATTCCAAGTGGCTAAGTCCTAGTGGCGAAAGTATTAGCTTATCTTATATATCGTAAAACATTTTCTTTCTTTAAAAGAAAAAAGCTCATTCAAGCACGAGCGCCCTGTCTTTATAAAGAAAAACAAAGGCGCCGATGCTTAAAGAATTATTCTTTCCCTACAGGATCTTTTTCTAATTCTTCTACTTTTGCCTCAGGTTCTACTGTTTCATTTACAGCAAGACCTTCAGCTTGTTGTGTATCTTCTTCGTCGTCAAGATCTCTCATTTCGATCTCTTGCTCATCGCTAGAAAGCATTTTAACGTCCATACCTAAACTTTGAAGCTCTTTAATTAAAACTTTAAACGATTCTGGAACACCTGGTTCTGGAACATTTTCACCTTTAACAATCGCTTCGTACGTTTTCACACGTCCGACAACATCATCAGATTTAACCGTTAAGATTTCTTGAAGTGTATATGCAGCACCGTATGCTTCAAGTGCCCATACCTCCATCTCACCAAAACGTTGTCCCCCGAATTGTGCTTTACCACCAAGTGGTTGCTGGGTTACTAATGAATATGGTCCTGTTGAACGTGCATGTAGTTTATCATCAACCATGTGCGCCAGTTTAATCATATACATAATACCAACTGATACACGGTTATCAAAAGGTTCACCTGTACGGCCATCATATAGCACTGTTTTCGCATCTCGCGCCATGCCTGCTTCTTCAAGAGTAGACCAAACATCTTCCTCACGCGCTCCATCAAATACTGGAGATGCTACGTGAATGCCTAACTTACGAGCAGCCATACCTAAATGTAGTTCAAGCACCTGACCGATGTTCATACGTGAAGGTACTCCTAATGGGTTTAACATGATATCAACTGGCGTACCATCTGGTAAATACGGCATATCTTCTTCTGGAAGAATACGAGAGATTACACCTTTGTTACCATGTCGTCCGGCCATTTTATCTCCTTCAGAGATTTTTCGCTTCTGAACGATATAAACACGAACTAATTGATTAACACCAGGTGGTAACTCATCTCCATCTTCACGATTGAAGACCTTAACATCAAGAATGATACCTTCTCCACCGTGAGGTACACGTAATGAAGTATCACGAACTTCACGAGCTTTCTCTCCGAAGATTGCATGTAATAGACGTTCTTCAGCTGTTAATTCTGTTACTCCTTTTGGTGTAACTTTACCAACAAGTAAATCTCCATCTTTTACTTCAGCACCAACGCGGATAATTCCACGCTCATCCAAGTTTCTTAACGCGTCTTCCCCTACGTTCGGGATATCACGTGTGATTTCTTCAGGTCCTAATTTTGTATCACGAGATTCAGACTCATATTCTTCAATATGAATAGATGTATACACATCGTCTTTCACAAGTCTTTCACTCATGATGATTGCATCCTCATAGTTATATCCATCCCATGTCATGAAGGCTACTAATACGTTTCTACCTAGTGCAAGTTCACCTAATTCCATTGAAGGACCATCTGCAAGGATTTCACCTTTCACAACTTCATCGCCTTCACTTACGATTGGACGCTGGTTGTAGCAAGTTCCTTGGTTAGATCGGATAAATTTGAGTAAGCTATATTTATCTAAGTTACCTTTAACTTTTTGTCCATCAACTTCTTCATAACGACGAACCCATACATTCTTCGCTTCAACGCGTTCTACAACACCTGGGTATTTACAAATAACAGCTGCTCCTGAATCCTTACCAGATACATATTCCATACCTGTACCTACAAGAGGTGCTTCTGGATTCATTAAAGGTACAGCTTGACGTTGCATGTTCGCACCCATTAATGCACGGTTAGAGTCATCGTTTTCTAAGAATGGTATACACGCTGTTGCAGCAGATACAACCTGTTTAGGAGATACGTCCATATAATCGATACGATCTCTATTAACAACTGTATTCTCACCACGGAAACGAGCAACAATATCGTCATCTATAAACGAACCATCATCTGCTAGTCTTGCGTTTGCTTGGGCCACAACATAATTATCTTCTTCATCAGCGGTTAAGTAGTCAATACGTGTTGTAACTTTACCCGTCTCAGGATCGATACGACGATACGGAGTTTCGATAAATCCAAAACGATTCACTTTTGCATATGAAGATAATGAGTTGATTAACCCAATATTCGGTCCCTCTGGAGTCTCGATAGGACACATACGACCATAGTGGGAATAGTGAACGTCACGCACTTCAAATCCAGCACGTTCTCGAGTTAAACCACCAGGTCCTAACGCTGATAAACGACGTTTATGTGTTAGCTCTGCTAACGGATTCGTTTGATCCATGAACTGAGATAACTGAGAACTACCAAAGAACTCTTTAATAGACGCAATAACAGGACGGATATTAATTAATTGTTGTGGTGTGATTGTATTTGTGTCCTGAATAGACATTCTTTCACGTACAACACGTTCCATTCTTGATAAACCAATTCTAAATTGATTCTGTAATAATTCACCAACAGAACGCAATCTACGGTTACCAAGATGATCAATATCATCTGTATCGCCTACTGAATGTAAAAGGTTAAAGAAATAACTAATTGAAGATAAGATGTCAGCAACCGTGATGTTTTTCACAGCTTCCTCAACATATGCATTCCCTAGTACGTTAATAACCTTTTCACCATCTGGATCATTCGGAGCGAAAATCTTGATCGATTGAATGGTGATTTCTTCATCAGAAACTCCACCTGTAGGTTGAACCTTAGTAAAGCCTACACCACTTTCAAGATTTGGCATGATACGATCTAACGTTCTACGATCGATCATTGCTCCCTTTTCAGCAATAATTTCACCAGTTTCCGGATCAACCAAAGTTTCAGCTAATCTTTGGTTGAATAGACGGTTTTTAATATGAAGCTTTTTATTAATCTTGTAACGTCCAACATTTGCTAAATCATAGCGTTTTGGATCAAAGAATCTAGAATCTAATAGACTTTTTGCATTATCTACTGTAGGAGGCTCACCTGGGCGAAGTCTCTCATAGATTTCAAGTAATGCTTTTTCTGTACTTTCTGTATTATCCTTATCAAGGGTATTACGTAAGTACTCATTTTCACCTAGTAAATCGATGATTTCTTGATCAGAGCCAAACCCAAGAGCACGTAATAAAACCGTCACAGGTAATTTACGTGTACGATCTATACGTACATAAACAACATCTTTAGCATCTGTCTCGTACTCTAACCAAGCTCCACGGTTTGGAATAACAGTTGCAGTAAAGCCTTTTTTACCATTCTTGTCGACTTTACCACTGTAATATACACTTGGCGAACGGACTAATTGCGATACGATAACGCGCTCAGCACCGTTAATTACAAATGTACCAGTCTCTGTCATAAGAGGAAAATCCCCCATAAAGACATCCTGATCTTTTACTTCACCAGTTTCCTTGTTAATTAAACGCACCTTAACACGTAATGGCGCAGAATAGGTAACATCTCGTTCTTTTGATTCCTCAACAGGATACTTAGGATCTCCTAAGCTATAATCAATGAACTCTAGCGAGAGGTTACCAGTGAAATCCTCAATAGGAGAAATATCTTGGAACATTTCTCTCAAGCCCTCATCAAGAAACCACTGATAGGAAGAGGTTTGAATTTCAATAAGATTTGGTAATTCTAACACTTCACTAATGCGTGCATAACTTCTACGTTGGCGGTGTCGTCCATACTGAACTAGTTGACCTGTCAACTCATTCACCCCTCAAATCAAGCGTAATAGATCTTGCGATTGTACTGTTATGTATACCTAAAATTTTTAGACAGACGAATAAGAGAACGCACATAAGATCATTCTCTTGAAAAACTTTATCTAATATACTACCAATTAATCTGCTTTCAAAACAAAGGAAATCTAAGTACAACGCAAGGGAAAAAACAAAAAATAAAAAGGGTTTCTAGTAAGAAAACCACAATTTGAAACGTACTATTGATTTTATTAGTATTTCCTGACTATCAAAGAAATATACTACTATTTTTGAAAAAATTAGATAGTTACCGAAAATACATATTGGCATTTTATAATGTTATCACAACCAAAAATAGGAGTCAACATTTTTTGGCTTTGATGATATAATAGCCTTTCTTTTTTTCCACCACTTCTACCTCAGAAAATAATTCATTTAATTTTTCTATAGCCGATGGAGCACCCTGCTTCTTCTGAATAACAACCCAAAGCTCACCCGACTGAACCAAGTGCTTTTCACTTAACTCAAATATTTGATGAACGACAGCTTTACCTGCTCTAATTGGAGGATTCGTTAAAATGACTGCATATGACTTTTCCTCATCTATCTTTTCAAATAGATCACTCTGAAAAACAGAGACGTTAGAGATCCCATTCACCTTGGCATTATCTTTTGATAACTCAACAGCTCTCTCATTTACATCAATCATATCTACGTTACGTCCATAATGCTTCGCTATTGTGAGACCAATCGGACCATAGCCACAACCAACATCAAGTACATCTCCACTTACTTCTGGAATTTCAAAGGCATCTATTAGTAGACGCGAGCCGAAGTCTACCTCATTCTTTGAAAAGACACCTCGATCACTATGAAAAGTAAATGTGTTGCCCTTCAATGTAAACGACCATGTTTTCCGGTCACTTTCCACCGTAGGCTTTTCAGAATAATAATGATTACTCATCTTTTGTACCTCCTCTTTACAGAAGATTAGGGTTTACAGGTTTTCTCTCTTTTATACATGATATCTTATGTTAATAGAACGAATAAAAAGCCCGCCTATATCGGCGAGCTTTTCATAAGCATAACGCTATTACTTAACTTCTACAGAAGCGCCAACTTCTTCAAGTTTAGCTTTTAATTCTTCAGCTTCTTCTTTAGAAACGCCTTCTTTAAGAGCTTTTGGTGCGTTATCTACTAATTCTTTAGCTTCTTTTAAGCCTAAGCCAGTAGCTTCACGTACAACTTTGATAACTTTGATTTTTTGTCCGCCAGCACTTGCAAGTACTACGTCAAATTCAGTTTGCTCAGCAGCAGCTTCGCCACCAGCAGCAGCAACAGCTACAGGAGCTGCAGCAGTTACACCAAACTCTTCTTCAATAGCTTTAACTAAGTCGTTTAATTCTAAAACAGTCATACTTTTAACTGCTTCAATGATTTGTTCTTGAGTCATTATAATTTCCTCCTTGTTTTTCCTTCTAATTGTTTTTAATAAATTAAGATTAGGCTATAAAAATTATGCGCCTTGTTCTTCTTTTTGTTCTGCAACAGCTTTTGTAGCAAGTGCAAGATTACGGATTGGAGCTTGAAGTACGCTAAGCAACATAGAAAGTAAACCTTCGCGTGATGGAAGTTCAGCAAGAGCTTTAACTTCTTCAACTGAAGCGATATTACCTTCGATTACACCAGCTTTAATTTCAAGAGCTTCATGCTTTTTAGCGAAGTCATTAAGAATTTTAGCTGGAGCGACAACGTCTTCTCCACCAAATGCGATTGCGTTTGGTCCAGTTAATGCATCGTTAAGACCAGTAAGTTCAGCAAGTTCTACCGCACGACGAGTCATCGTGTTTTTGTAAACTTTAAATTCAATTCCTGCTTCACGTAATTGCTTACGTAATTCAGTAACCTCACCTACAGTTAATCCACGGTAATCTACGATGATAGTAGATTTACTTTCACGGAACTTAGTAGAAATTTCTTCTACGATCTGTTTCTTTTGTTCGATAATTGCGCTCATTGTTACACCTCCTGTAGATTCATGTAACACTAGTACCGTTCGGTGGTCATAGAAAAACCTCCAATTAGACATGGAGGTTTGTATATTCAACAACAAGCAAAATGCTTCTATTGGTAATACACCTCGGTAGGAAAATTAAGCCTATGAAAGCACCTACTGTCTACGGTATAGCGATATTTAAATTAGCAACGTTGATAATTATATTAAAACTTCAATTAGAAGTCAATAGTTATTATTTTACAGAGAAGCTTGAACCGTCTACTTTAACTCCAGGACCCATTGTTGAAGTTGCATTAATGCTCTTCATGTAAGTTCCTTTAGCTGCAGCTGGCTTAGCTTTTTGTAAAGTTTCATAAACTGTGTTGAAGTTCTCAACTAACTTGCTATCTTCGAAAGATACTTTTCCGATTGGCACGTGGATGATACCAGCTTTATCAAGACGGTATTCAACTTTACCAGCTTTGATTTCGTTAACTGCTTTTGTTACATCAAATGTAACTGTACCAGTTTTAGGGTTCGGCATTAAACCTTTAGGTCCTAATACACGACCAAGTTTACCAACTTCACCCATCATGTCTGGTGTTGCAACGATAACATCAAAGTCAAACCAACCTTGTTGGATTTTATTGATCATATCTGCATCTCCAACATAATCAGCACCTGCAGCTTCAGCTTCCTTCGCTTTTTCACCTTTAGCAAATACTAATACACGTTGAGTTTTACCAGTACCATTCGGTAGTACAACAGCACCACGAATTTGTTGATCAGCTTTCTTAGGGTCAACACCTAAACGGAAAGCAACTTCAACAGTCGCATCAAATTTAGCAACACTTGTTTTTTTCACTAATTCAACAGCTTCAGTAACTGCGTAGAATTTCGAACGATCTACAAGCTTAGCAGCTTCTAGAAACTTTTTACCTTTTTTAGCCATTTTTATTTCCTCCTTAGTGGTTTTAGCGGAATAACCTCCCACGAATAAAGGTTGCGAACTTGTGTTTAAGCAAATTCGCAACCCCCAAAAACAACTCTCTGACTAACGAAAGAATTAGTCTTCGATAACGATACCCATGCTTCGTGCAGTACCTTCAACCATACGCATTGCTGATTCAACGCTAGCAGCGTTTAAATCAGGCATTTTTGTTTCAGCGATTTCACGTACTTTGTCACGCTTCACAGTCGCTACTTTATTACGGTTTGGTTCACCAGAACCAGACTCAATACCAGCCGCTTTTTTAAGTAAAACAGCAGCAGGTGGAGTTTTCGTAATAAATGTAAATGAACGGTCTTCAAAAACCGTAATTTCAACTGGAATGATTAAACCAGCTTGTTCAGCTGTACGAGCGTTGAACTCTTTACAGAATCCCATGATATTAACACCAGCTTGACCTAATGCAGGACCAACCGGTGGAGCTGGATTAGCTTTTGCTGCAGGAATTTGCAATTTTACAATTTTGATTACTTTTTTAGCCACGAGACACACCTCCTTAAGTCCGTGATGTGGTAATTGGGTTAATAACCCTCCCACTCATCTAATCTACCCTTTAAAGGATAGAGAAAAAAATTCGGGCAACTCAATATATGAGACTACCTACCCTTATGCATACAGAAATAGTATGAATTTCTGATCAGCTAAAAATCTTCTTGTTAGTCTCATGTTCTAAGACATACTGACCTATGAAATGTTACCACTTTTCGATAATGATTTCAAGTTTTTTTACATTATAATTTATCTACTTGAGAAAAATCTAGTTCTACCGGGGTTTCACGACCAAACATATTGACAAGAACTTTTAATTTACTCTTATCTAAATCAATCTCTTCGATAGAACCTGTAAAGTTCGCAAACGGCCCCTCTGTTACTTTCACTGTCTCTTTTAATTCAAAGTCAATTTCAACACGACGCTCATCCATTCCCATACGTTTAAGGATAAACGTTACTTCCTCAGGTAATAACGGTGTTGGTTTTGAACCATGTCCAGCAGATCCGACGAATCCAGTTACTCCAGGTGTATTACGTACGACATACCATGAATCATCTGTCATCACAATTTCAACTAACACATATCCAGGAAAAACCTTTTTCTTAACTACCTTCTTTTTGCCATCTTTAATATCCGTTTCCTCTTCTTCAGGTACAACTACGCGGAAGATTTTATCTTCCATACCCATAGATTCAACACGCTTTTCAAGATTTGCCTTTACTTTGTTTTCATAACCTGAGTACGTGTGTACTACATACCAATTCTTTTCCATAGTGTCAGGACAGCTTGTCCTTCCCTCCCCACAACGATTTAATAATCATAATCTATATCGAATAATCTTTACTATCGGCTATTCCGGTTTATTAGTGCTTTTTTTAGGGAAGATTCATATGGTGAATTCTTCAACCGCGGTTTACTCAAGGGACAAACCTTTTTAGCAACTTAGTAGTTACTCACCGATCGCCATTCATCCTATCTAGTATTCCACTAAAAAGATGATACTTTCAGAAAGAGCCTATTTTTTTATACAATGAAAAAACCCGTTTAACGGGTTTTGCAGACAAAAAAATGATATTTACTATTATAGCACGATTTACCAACTGTTATTCAAAAAATGCACGAATTAATGATGAAATTCCCAAGTCAATGACCGCAAAGAATACTGCTACAAAGGTTACAGTTGAAACAACTGTTATCGTATACTTTGTTAGCTCTTTACCTTTAGGCCAACTCACCTTTTTCATTTCACGAGAAACATCTCGAAAAAAACTAATTAAACGTTGCATGTATGCCTACCTCCAGGAATAATAGGGAAACTTCGTATAAAAATATAATAAAGATTATTTCGTTTCACGGTGGTTTAAATGCGAATTACATACCTTACAAAACTTCTTAACTTCTAATCGTTCATCAGTACTTGAAACATTTTTCATTGTCGTATAATTTCGACTTCCACAAGACGTACAAGCCAACGTTACTTTCTTTCGCACACCCTCACCTACCGCTACACTATTTTCTTTAAAACTGTATCATAGTGAGTTTTTTTCGTCAATAAACGATAAATTCAACTCCAACGCACTAAAGGCTAATTTCTCTTAGTTCTAAATAGCGTTCTAGTTTTCGTTTCACACGCTGCAATGCATTATCAATTGATTTGACATGTCTATTTAACTCTTCTGAAATTTCATGGTAGGATCTGCCGTCTAGGTAAAGAACGAGTACCTTGCGCTCTAAATCGCTCAATAGCTCTCCCATCTTCACTTCAATATCATCAAATTCTTCTTGATTGATAATAAGCTCCTCTGGATCTAGAGCTTTTGCACCAGAAATAACATCCATTAATGTTCGATCTGACTCTTCATCATAAATTGGCTTGTCCAATGAAACGTAGGAATTAAGAGGAATATGCTTTTGACGAGTAGCAGTTTTAATAGCGGTAATGATTTGCCTAGTAATACATAATTCAGCAAATGCTTTAAAAGAAGTGAGCTTGTCCTCTTTAAAATCTCGTATAGCTTTGTATAATCCGATCATGCCTTCTTGAATGATATCTTCTCGATCTGCACCTATTAGAAAATATGACCTTGCCTTAGCTCTTACAAAATTACGATACTTATTAATTAGATAATCAAGCGCTTCACTTTCACCTTGGTGAACAAGTTCAATTACCTGTTCGTCTTCCAATAATCCTAAATCTTCCTTGCTGACACTGTCTTTGTTGAATGATGAGTTCAAGTCGATCCCCCCGACCGCACACAAGATAACAATATTATACAGGATTGGTTTTGGAAGCGTCAACCAGCTATAAGTTTCCTCGTCTCCATTTCTCAAGCTTTTCCATAACATCGTCGGGGAAACTTATTTTTGAGGAAGGTCGATCTTCCTCAATTTTTTTCACCCGATGCTTAATCCTTTTCTCGATTGTATTCATTTCATTCAGAAGCTCCCTAGCTGATTTTCTTAGAGCACCTTGACCAAATATTGCCCACTGCTCTGTAAAGTCAGAAGTTGCTACATGCACTTGAGTCTTTATATTACTTAAAGATTTTGCTAGCTTTTCAATACGTTCATCAGCCGTTTCATTTTCACGCGTGAAAATGACCTCAACTCGATAATTTTTTTGTTTTTTTTCAATCCCTTTTACCATATGAGCATCAAATACAATCATTACTCTAAAACCTGTATAAGCTTGATACTCAGCCATTTTTTCTATTAAGAGGTCTCGAGCTTCTGACAAATTGTTCTTTTTTAATTTTTGTAAGTCCGGCCATGCTCCAATAATGTTATATCCATCAACTAGTAGGATATCCATCTTTTCCTATTCTCCTAGAGGATTTCGCTTTCGATATACCTCATACATCAACAAGCTAGCAGCTACAGAAGCATTCAAAGAAGTAACATGTCCTATCATCGGCATCTTAACAAGGAAATCACATTTCTCTTTTATGAGACGCCCCATTCCCTTACCTTCACTTCCAATAATTAATCCTAGAGGCATCTTGCCATCAAGATTACGGTAATCATCCGCTCCCTTAGCATCTGTTCCAACTATCCAAACCCCACGCTCTTTTAAGTCATCAATGGTTCTAGCCATATTCGTTACTCGAGCTACCGGTATATGTTCAATAGCACCTGTAGAAGCCTTAGCAACAGTTGCCGTTAAACCAACTGCTCTTCTTTTAGGAATGACGATTCCATGTGCTCCAACAGCATCTGCTGTTCTCATGATAGATCCTAGATTATGAGGATCTTCAAGTTCATCTAATAAAAGAAGAAATGGCATTTCATTTCGTTGTTCGGCTTTTGCTAAAATATCATCTACATGCACATACTCATACGCAGCCACTTGCGCAACAACGCCTTGGTGGTTTCCCTCCACCATTTGGTCAATCTTCTTTTTTGGTACGAAATTAATCATGATGCCTCGTTCTTTAGCTAAACGAGTAATTTCTTGAGCTTGTCCTTTTACAGAATTCTCAGCCACCCAAATTTTATTTATGTCTCTAGAAGACTTAAGCACCTCAATCACTGGATTACGTCCTATAATATAATCTTGATTCATCGTCTTCCCTCCCTCCTATTTTCATCAATGTAATTCAATGCTAACTGAATGATTTCTTCAAGTCTCTCTTGGCGTTTCTCTAAATAGAGATATCCAATTAACGCTTCAAAAGCTGTACTATATCGGTATGTTTGTACATCTGTGTTTTTAGGAATCGTACCTGACTTAGCATTTCTCCCTCTCCTAATTACACCTTCTTCTTCTTCTGTAAAAATAGCCAAAGAAAATAGATGATGTAGAATACTAGATTGGGCTTTCGCAGAAACATAGCCTTTCGCCTGATTGTGAAGCTGATTAGGGCGTATATTTCCTTTTACTAAAACATGATTACGAACATATATCTCAAATACTGAATCACCCATATAGGCTAATGCCAAGCTATTTAAAAGTTTAACATCCTTAATAGTCGTTAAATCAAAAAACATGCCGTTCCTCTTTTCTAACGCTGATTCGCATCCTGTGTCGAATGAAAGTTCTTTTCAACCAGTGCTCGACCCGAAACAACCTTCCTTTTTAATAGACTCTGTTATTGTTTGTTTATTGATTTTCGTTACAGGCATTCGCTCTCCGCGTGGGCGGTCCTAATTTTCCTCGACGTATACGTTTTGGCGACCAACCAGGCAATCCGCAATTCTAAGCAGGAAGCTCCTTCCTATGCCTTTCACTCCACAAACAGAGCGAAAAAAAATCAATACTAGCAATTAACACAGCCTGTTGAAAAGGGATAAAGCAGAAGCGAGATATCTTCCTTCTGCTCATCACCTTTTACTCTTTCTTACCGTTATTCCCTTCCTTTAGAAAAGATAATCACTTATCCTCGTTTCCATCTTGTTCCTTGAGGAGTATCCTCCAAAATGATATTAAGCTCCTTCAAACGATCTCTAATTTCATCTGATAAGGCAAAGTTCCGGTCTTTTCTTGCTTGAATTCGTTGTTGAATCATTTCTTCAATTTCTTCATCAAGAAGATCATCTGAAGTAAACTGTACTCCTAACACATCACCTATCTGATCAAATTCATGCAGGAATGCTTGAATAACTTCTTTAGACGTATTTTGCTCTTCCATGTAGTAATTCGCTTGTTTCGCAAGATCAAATAGAATAGAAATGGCGTTAGCTGTATTAAAATCATCATCCATTTCTTTGATGAATTGCTCACGGAACGCATTGATTTTGTTTAACCAGTCATTATCGTTCTCAGTTAAATTTGTACTACTTTCTATACGGTGCCCTAAATTACCGTAAGAAGTTTTAATACGATCAAAGGCATTTTTCGTACTTTCTAGTAACTCTTGTGAAAAATTAATTGGGTGTCGGTAATGCACAGACAACATAAAGAAACGTACGATTTGTGGATCTATCTCTTTAATGATGTCATGAACTAATACAAAGTTACCTAATGACTTAGACATCTTCTCATTGTTTATATTAATATAGCCGTTATGCATCCAATATTTCGCAAATGGCTTTTCATTTAAGGCTTCAGACTGTGCGATCTCGTTTTCATGATGAGGAAATGTTAAATCTTGCCCACCTGCATGAATATCAATTGTATCTCCTAAATATTTTTTTGCCATTGCTGAGCATTCAATGTGCCAGCCTGGACGCCCGTGTCCCCATGGACTTTCCCAGGAAATTTCTCCATCCTTTGCAGCCTTCCACAGAACGAAATCTAGTGCATCTTGCTTCTTCTCACCAACTTCAATACGATTACCTAAACGTAGTTCATCTATAGATTGGTGTGATAGTTTACCATATCCTTCAAACTCTCGTGTGCGATAATAAACATCGCCACCCGCTTCATAAGCATATCCTTTATCGATTAACGCTTGGATAAAGTCGATAATTAAGTCAATGTTTTCTGTTACACGCGGATGAACAGTAGCACGTTTGCAGCCTAGTGCCGTAACATCTTCAAAATAAGCATCAATGAAACGTTCTGCAATAGTCGGAACATCTTCTCCTAGCTCATTCGCAGCTTTAATTAATTTATCATCCACATCAGTAAAATTTGAAACAAAGTTTACTTCATAGCCACGGTATTCTAAGTACCTACGTACAGTGTCATATACGATAGCAGGTCTTGCATTCCCTATATGAATATAATTATATACGGTTGGACCACAAACATACATCTTTACTTTACCTGGTTCTAGTGTCTCAAACGTTTCTTTTTGCCTCGTTAGCGTATTGTACAACCTTATTGTCATGATCACTCGTTCCTTTCTTTAATTGCTTCATTTCTTCTCTTAATTTCGTTAATTCTGCCTCTAAATCCTTAAATCGATCTGCAACTGGATCCGGAAGATCACAATGATTCAAGTCCTGATCAACACGTTTACCATTTTGAATAACCACTCTACCAGGAATCCCTACAACCGTTGAATGATCTGGGACTTCTTTTAGTACAACGGAACCCGCGCCTATTTTTGAATATTCACCTACAGTAATGGATCCTAATACCTTTGCACCTGTAGCAATTAGCGCATGGTTCTTTATCGTCGGATGCCTCTTTCCTTTTTCCTTACCAGTTCCACCCAATGTTACGCCTTGGAATACTGTTACATCGTCCCCTATCTCACACGTCTCCCCAATCACTACGCCCATGCCGTGATCAATAAAAAAACGACGACCTATCTTTGCAGCTGGATGGATCTCTACCCCTGTAAAGAAGCGGCTTACCTGAGAAACGGCTCTTGCTAGGAAGAATAGCTTTTTCTTGTAAAGAGCATGCGCAATTCTATGACTCCAAATTGCGTGTAGCCCAGAGTACGTTAAGATCACTTCAAAGTAGCTCCTCGCAGATGGGTCTTGCTCAAAAACAACATCAACATCTTCCTTCATCATTTTTAACATTAGGATCCCTCCAATCGCTTATTTATTTACACATTCCGTTCATTACGATACGTTTTAAAAAACTTTTTTACAATAGAAAAAGCGCCTCTGTATAAAAATACAGAGACGCTTTATGCGCGGTTCCACTCTGTTTAGGCAAGAAAGAATTCCACCTCAACTTTACGCTCTGTAACGTAGAGCAAGACGCTTTCACTTACTAAGCTTCTAAGGACACTTTCTAGATAAAATTCGTTAGAAGTCGTTTAGCAAAAGACTCAAAGGGGCATTTCAAGCATTATTTCTCATAAACCTCTCTCAGCCAATTGAAGGTTCTCTCTGGAAAGGAAACAAGGCTTTACTCTCCTTATCAACGCTTTAACAATGTTTAACCTTACTATATTACATTTCAGAGAAAATGTTAACTGATAATCCCTGTTAATCGTGAAATAACTGTTTGTTGTCCTAAGACAGCAATTGATTTAGGTAAATCCGGACCATGCGTTTGCCCTGTGATCGCTACACGAATTGGCATAAAGAGGTTTTTCCCCTTTTGACCTGTTGCCTTTTGAACAGCTTTAATGCTTGCTTTCAATTGATCAGCTGAGAAATCCTCCAGTTGTTTAACTTCCTGCAGAAATGCTTTTAACACATCAGGAACCTGCTCACCTTCTAATACTTCCTTTGCTTCCCGATTATAGCTAATCTCTTCTTTGAAAAATAACTCTGTCAATTCAACAATTTCTGCTCCATAGCTCATCTGTTCTTGGTAAAGAGCAATAAGCTGATGAATTCGTTCTGTTTCTTCTTCTGTCATATTTTCCGATACTTTTCCCGCTTTAACTAAATGAGGTAATGCTAACGATATTACTTGATCAACTTCAAGCTGCTTAATATATTGGTTATTCATCCACGCTAATTTTTGTGTATCAAATACAGCAGGAGATTTGGAGAGTCTATTCGCATCAAAGATTTCAATTAATTTCTCTTTCGGGAAAACCTCTTCTTCTCCACCCGGAGACCAACCTAACAGCGTAATGAAATTAAATAATGCATCCGGTAAATATCCTAATGCTTCATATTGTTCAAT
Organism: Bacillus weihaiensis; assembly: GCF_001889165.1. Taxonomy (GTDB): domain Bacteria; phylum Bacillota; class Bacilli; order Bacillales; family Bacillaceae; genus Metabacillus; species Metabacillus weihaiensis. The sequence continues at coordinate 4,072,233 of NZ_CP016020.1, forward strand.
AAATTGAATAATAGATTCATCACGTTTACTTAATTTTTTACGATTTTCGTTTACGATTAAGGTCATATGTCCGAATACAGGAATGTCCCACCCAAATGCTTCATAAATCATGATTTGCTTCGGTGTATTTGAGATATGGTCTTCTCCACGTAACACATGGGAAATCTTCATCAAATGATCATCAACCGCTACAGCAAAGTTATAAGTTGGTGTCCCATCTTTCTTTACTATAACGAAGTCACCCATCCCCTCAGATTCAAAGGAGATATCACCTTTTACCATATCATTGAAACGAAAAACCTTATTTGCTGGTACTCTAAAACGAATACTCGGCTTTAGTCCTTGTGCTTCTAATTCTGCTTGCTCTTCAACCGTAAGATGTGCATGCTTTCCAGAATATTGAGGTGTCTCTCCGCGTGCAATTTGCTCTTCACGCTCTTTTTCTAACTCATCCTCGGTACAATAGCACTTGTAAGCAAGACCTTTTTCAAGCAGCTCTTCATAAAGCTCTTTATAGATTTCCGTTCTCTCTGATTGACGATAAGGACCATAATCCCCTCCAACATCAATACTTTCATCCCAATCAATCCCAAGCCATTTCAAATACTTTAATTGACTCTCTTCTCCACCTTCTATATTTCGCTTTTTATCAGTATCTTCAATACGGATAATAAATTTACCGCCTTGATTTTTAGCAAAAAGATAATTAAATAATGCCGTTCTCGCATTCCCTATATGTAAATGTCCAGTTGGACTTGGTGCATAACGTACCCTTACTTCATTTGTCATCGTTTTACCTCCATTAAGCCTATTCATCTATTATAAAAATAGTTTCTACTCGCTTTTTTACCATTACATCTTTCTTTTATTCTCCATAACATAAGATCTCTCTATATGTACCTTAGTCATACATCTTTTATACGTTGTTTATTTTACACCAAAAGTCTTAAGACACAAAATGATTCTTAACGCTTTTGAATTAATACGGTCGCTTGGGACGCAATTCCTTCCTGTCTACCTGTAAATCCTAATTTCTCAGTTGTCGTCGCCTTTACATTGACTTGCGAGACATCAGCCTCGAGTAATTCCGCTATTCGCTCCCTCATCTTTTCAATATAAGGTGCCATCTTAGGCTGCTGGGCAATAATTGTACAATCTATATTTCCTAGTTCATAGCCTCTTGCCTTTACCAGCTCCCAAACATGCGTTAAAAGTTTAGCCGAGTCAGCATCTTTAAAGTCTGGATCTGTATCAGGAAAGTGTTTCCCAATATCCCCTTCTGCAATAGCACCTAAGCATGCGTCTGCCACAGTGTGAAGTAATACATCCGCATCAGAGTGACCTAACAACCCTTTTTCGTATGGAATTTCAATGCCTCCTATTATTAAAGGTCGACCTTCTACTAATTGATGAACATCATATCCTTGTCCAATTCTAATCATGATGCACTTCCTCATTTCTATTTATTTGGTGGTTATTTCATAAGCTGTGCTGCCTTCTATAGAGCTTTCCCTCTACCTCAATGTATCCTGTTAGTCTCAATCTATCCTAGATTTAGATCGCTAGCCTTTACTTATCTCCGCAAGATTGCTTCAGCAATAAACAAATCCTCTGGCGTTGTTACCTTTATATTCGTATAGTCTCCTAACACAATTGATACATGTTGATCCGATTTTTCTAAGAGGCTAGCATCGTCTGTCCCAAGAAAATTCTGCTGTAATGCACGCTCATGTGCCCTTAGAATGATATCTACATGAAAAGCCTGAGGTGTCTGAATGCTAAATAACTGTGACCTATTTAATGTTTTTTCCACAACTCCATCTTCCACCTGCGTAATGGTATCCTTTACAGGCACTGCTAATGTAGCTGCACCCGTCTTAGTTGTGGTCTTTACGAGCTCCTCTATACATTGATGTGACACAAAAGGTCTTGCCCCGTCATGCACCAAAACTAAATGGTCTTTACTTGCTACCTTTAATCCATTGTATACACTATACTGTCTTTCCGAACCACCAGTAACGATATGTTTCACCTTCGTTACTTTATACTTCTTTAGCAGTTCTTGAAAGTCATCGACTTCCGCCTCATTAATCACGAGAATAACGCCAACACAATAGGAGTGTTTCTCGAACACCCTCAATGTATGAATAATAAGAGGAATTTGATTTAATTCAATAAACTGCTTATTCTTTCCCGCTTTCATTCGCTTCCCCTGCCCTGCAGCAGGTATAACGACTTGATAATTCATTGGAGTGACTCCTTTACCATTTCATATAACACCATAATAAAAGATTCCTCCGATTATGTAAAACAAGGCCCATAAAACACATATTCCTACGTTTTATGGGCCTCTTATTAATCTATTTGTATAAACTTTATCGGTGTTTTGTTTTCTCTATAATTTCTAGGTAAAAAAACCTCTTATAAAGCTTTTTCTAACAGCTTAGGCTTGGCAAAAATCATTCGCCCAGCCGATGTTTGAAGAACGCTTGTAACTAGCACATCAATATGCTTCCCAATGTAATTTCTACCTTCTTCAACGACAATCATTGTCCCGTCATCTAAATACGCCACACCTTGATTATGTTCCTTACCATCCTTAATCACCTGAACATTCATTTCTTCCCCAGGTAGGACAACAGGCTTCACAGCATTTGCAAGATCATTAATATTTAAGACATGGACCTTTTGTAATTCACAGACTTTATTGAGGTTGAAATCATTTGTTACAACAACGCCAGAAGTGAGCTTAGCTAGTTTAACTAGCTTACTGTCTACTTCCTGAATATCTTCAAAATCTCCTTCATAAATCTCAACATTAATAGATAATTCCTTTTGAATACGATTTAAAATATCCAGACCGCGACGTCCTCTATTTCGCTTTAACACATCTGAAGAATCGGCAATATGCTGTAATTCTTCTAAGACGAATTGGGGAATTACAATGGTTCCTTCTAGAAAACCCGTTTGACAAATGTCAGCTATTCTTCCATCTATAATGACACTCGTATCTAAAATCTTTAGCTTTTTATCTTCAACCTCTTGTTCTTCCTCAGCTACTTTTTTCTTACCGATTTTATTTTGGGCGGTAAAAAGATTAACTAGCTCATCCCTTTTCTTAAAGCCAATTTGGAACCCGAGATAACCAAGTAAAAGGGTTAGGAAAAAAGGAATAATCGTGTTAAAGACCTGATATTGAATATCCTTTAAAGGAATAACGATAAGAAAAGCAATTATAAGACCGAATATTAATCCTAAACTTCCAAATAATACATCTGTAACAGGTGCTTTTACGACTGCCTCTTCTAAAACCTTTATCCAATTTACCACATAATCAACTAACCAAAATGTTGCAACAAAAAAGATGATTGCACCCAGGACTGCTAGTGTATACGGTGTATCAATAAAAGGTATGTTTTGCATATTTAGTAGTTCTAATAATTTTGGCATGAACAAAATTCCTAACATGCCGCCAATACTAAGGAATAATAATTGAATAATGCGTTTTATTAACATACCTTCACCTCCCTCATAGGTTATTACTACTTTATCCTACTTTTCTTTCTAGTGATATAAAAAAATAAAACTGTAAATAGATTGACACAAGGTTGTAACGAAACCTGTAAGATAAAAACAATTCTAATATACCCTAATTCCCTTGAACTAAAACCTATTTTCGGCAAAATTTCACGGAAAGTTCTTATATATTCTTATCGATTTGAAGCTGTTCCTTTAATCTTTTTAATCCCTCTTTAATCTTTCTAGCCCGTACTTCACCTATCCCTTCTACCTCATCTAACTGTTCTACGGATGCCTGTAGAATAAGTTTCAGGTTTTTATAGGTTGTCACTAAATTTTCAATAATTATAGATGGAAGTCTAGGGATTTTATTTAGAATTCGGTATCCTCTCGATATAACAGGGCTGTCTATATTTGTATACGTTGAATAGCCCAATAATCGAAAGAGCACAGTATCCTCCAACAGTTCAAAGCTAGATAGATCCTGAAGCTGTTTAATAATTGGATATGGATCCATGATTTTAGTATTCGCATAGTCTTTTATTAATAATGCCGCTTCTTCTTCAAGCCCTGTCAGAAGCTCTGCAAGCTGTAACCGAATAAGGTGTCCTTCTGCTCCTAATTCATTCACATAGTCATTTATCTCATCCTTGATTCTTAAAACCATTTCAAAGCGGTGCAATACCTGTAACACCTCTTTATAAGTCACAAGCTCTTCTAACTCTAAAGCACCTAATGTTCGAATGGATTGATCCAAAACCAGCTTATATTTTTCTAGTGTCTGAATCGCTTGATTTGCTTTTGTAAGGATGACACCTATATCTCTTAAAGCATACCTCAATTCACCATGATAGAGCGTAATGACATTTCTGCGTTGTGAGATGGCAATAACCAAGTTACCTGTCTGCTTTGCCACTCGTTCAGCTGTCCTATGCCTCATTCCTGTCTCTGACGAATAAATCCCGGATTCAGGAACCAACTGCGCATTGGCGAACAAGATCTCATCTCCTGCATCACTTAAAATAATAGCTCCATCCATTTTTGCTAATTCATATAAATGTGCAGAGGAAAAGGGACATTGAATCGAAAACCCACCATCAATCACTTCCTTTACCTTTTTGTTATGTCCAACAACAATTAGTCCACCTGTTTTAGCACGAAGGACATTTTCAATCCCCTCTCTAATTGGAGTACCAGGTGCAACAAATTGCAGGATTTCATTTAAGGTCTTTTCTCCAGTAGGATTCTCGATGTCCGTCATTTCCAACTTAACCCCCTAATGTTTTATATAGGGCCTCTGCTACGTTTTTTACGCCAACGATTTCAATATCTTTAGGTGCGTTCCATCCTCCAATATTCGCTTCTGGAATGATTGCCCTTTTAAATCCTAATTTCGCCGCTTCTGTCACTCGCTGTTCAATTCGAGAAACTCTTCTGACCTCTCCTGTTAATCCAACTTCCCCAATAATGACATCTGTTGGCTTCGGAGGTGCGTCTTTAAAGCTTGATGCAATACTAACAGCAACGGCTAAATCAATGGCAGGTTCATCTAACTTCACACCACCTGCTACTTTCAAATAAGCATCTTGATTTTGTAAAAGTAGACCTACTCTCTTTTCTAAAACAGCCATCAGCAAAGGAACCCGATTGTGATCGATCCCTGTTGCCATCCTCCTTGGATTACCGAAGCTAGTTGGTGATATAAGAGCTTGAATCTCAACTAAAACGGGCCTCGTACCTTCCATCGATGCAACAACAGTGGAGCCAGATGCTCCTTTTGAGCGCTCTTCAAGGAAGATTTCCGAAGGATTTTGTACCTCTTCTAAGCCCACTTCCTTCATTTCAAAAATGCCCATTTCATTTGTAGAGCCAAATCGATTTTTAACAGCTCGTAATATTCGGTAGGTATGATGTCTTTCTCCTTCAAAATATAATACCGTATCAACCATATGTTCTAACAAACGCGGTCCTGCAATTGACCCTTCCTTCGTTACATGGCCAACGATAAAAACAGCAATCCCTTTTGTTTTAGCAATTCTCATTAATTCTGCCGTCGACTCCCTCACTTGTGATACACTCCCTGGTGCAGAACTAATCTCACTATGAAAGACGGTTTGTATAGAATCCACAACAACAAATGATGGTTGTGTTTCTTCAATTGCTTTAGAAATAAAGCTTAAATCTGTCTCTGAAAGAACTAATAATTTATCTGACTTTACACCTAAACGGTCAGCGCGTAGTTTAGTTTGTTTAACAGATTCTTCTCCCGAAATATAAAGGACATCGTGATGATTATCAGCTAATTGAGAAGATACCTGTAAAAGCAAGGTTGATTTACCTATTCCGGGGTCTCCACCAATTAATACTAATGACCCTTTGACGATCCCACTACCTAGTACGCGATTAAATTCTTTCATATTCGTGTATATTCTTGGCTCTTGGGTTGTTTCGATCTTAGTAATAGGGGAAGGCTTTTGTACGGTTTGAGTAGAATGGGCGAAAACTGCTCGTCGAGGTGTGGCTTGCTTTAGAACCTCTTCAGTCATGGTATTCCATTCACCACATCCTGGGCATTTACCCATCCACTTTGCAGATTCATACCCACAGGATTGACATATAAATTTCACCTTAGATTTTGCCATGAAAATTAATCCTCTCTTAATAGATTACCAGGTGGCCAAGCTAAATATGTTATAAACATATTCTATAGCCTATATTAGTCCAAATTGCTTAAGAAAAGCATATGCACCTTATCTTCATTCTGACAAGCATTGGTAGACCCTTAAAGAACAAAAACGCAGAGTGCCTCGTTCAGCCTAGGGTAAGTAAGACGATTTCAGTAGAATGTATTCTTTGCCTTCCATTCTAAATTAGCTTATGACCTCACGATAAGTAAATTTAGCTTCTCCCAGTTTCTCAATATGGCTATTTTCGCATAAATTTTTTCGGAGTTGCCCCCTTGGTAAAAGGTTTTTCTCTCTGTAAAAGGAGCAACTCTTTTCTTTCTTACTTACCTTGGCATTACGTTTGAATGACAACTATTTTCTTTGAAACGATTACTAAATAGCAACAAAATCCAAGAAAAAGAGCCTTCAATATAAAGAAAGCGAGGCATACGTTATGGTGCATGCCTCAGCTGTCTTCTTATATATAATTTAGTTTACCGCTTCCGTTGCCGTTGTTTTAACAACAAACTCATTATTTTCAACATCTAATACAATCTTTTGACCTTTGTGGATATTTCCTCTTAATAATTCCTCTGACAAACGATCCTCTACATTCTTCTGAATAGATCGACGTAAAGGTCTCGCTCCGTATTCTAAGTCTACGCCTTCTTCTGCAATTTTTTCAATAGCAGCTGCAGTAAGCTCAAGAGATAAATCCTGCTCCTTTAGACGTTTTGTTAGTTGATCTGCCATAAGAGAAACAATTTCTTTTAAGTGTTTTTTCTCTAATGAATGGAAAACAATGATTTCGTCAATACGATTGATAAATTCAGGTCTGAATGCTCGTTTTAGCTCATCCATTACTTTACCTTTCATATCCTTATAATTTTGCGTTTCATCTTGAACATTAAATCCAACAAACTTATTGCGTTTTAGCTCACTTGCTCCAACGTTAGATGTCATAATTAAAATCGTATTTCTAAAGTCAACTGTTCTACCTTTAGAATCTGTTAATCGCCCATCCTCCAAGACTTGTAGGAGAATATTAAATACATCTGGATGTGCTTTTTCAATTTCATCTAAAAGAACAACAGAATATGGCTTTCTACGGACTTTTTCTGTTAATTGTCCACCTTCATCATACCCTACATAACCAGGAGGTGATCCAACTAATCTAGAAGTAGAGTGCTTCTCCATATACTCAGACATATCAATGCGGATCATAGCATCCTCATCCCCGAAAATGGATTCCGCTAATGCTCTAGCAAGCTCTGTTTTACCTACACCCGTAGGTCCCAAAAACACAAATGAACCAATAGGACGTTTAGGGTCCTTCAATCCAGCACGTGCACGTCTTACAGCTTTAGCAACAGCAACTACAGCTTCTTCTTGACCTACCACTCTTGAGTGAAGAAGTGACTCCATATTTAGGAGTTTATCTGTTTCTGTTTGAGCTAATCTTGAAACAGGTACACCCGTCCAGTTAGAAACAACAATTGCTATGTCCTCTAATGTTACCTCAGTATTTTCTTGCCCTTGTTTTTCTTTCCATGTTTTCTTTGTTTCTTCTAGTTGTTCACGTAAACGCTGCTCTGTGTCACGTAAAGACGCTGCTTTTTCAAACTCTTGACTCTGGACAGAAGCGTCCTTTTCTTTACGAATTTCCTCAAGCTTTTGCTCAAGTTCTTTTAAATTCGGTGGTGTTGTAAATGAACGTAATCTTACCTTTGATCCCGCTTCATCAATTAAATCAATTGCTTTATCTGGTAAAAAACGATCTGAAATGTATCGATCTGATAATTTAACAGCAGCATCAATTGCTTCGTCAGTAATTGACACTCTGTGATGCGCTTCATAACGGTCTCTTAACCCTTTAAGGATTTGAATACTTTCGTCTACTGACGGCTCATCTACTTGAATTGGTTGGAAACGACGCTCAAGCGCAGCATCTTTTTCAATGTATTTTCGATACTCATCAAGAGTAGTAGCACCTATACATTGAAGCTCTCCTCTTGCTAATGAAGGTTTTAAAATATTAGATGCATCAATTGCACCCTCAGCTCCACCTGCTCCAATCAGTGTGTGCAACTCATCGATAAATAGAATGATGTTACCGGCTTGACGAATTTCATCCATCACTTTTTTAAGTCGATCCTCAAACTCCCCGCGATATTTTGTACCAGCAACTACAGTACCCATATCTAGTGTCATGACACGCTTATCACGAAGAATTTCTGGCACTTCATTTTGGACAATTTGTTGCGCCAAGCCTTCTGCGATTGCTGTTTTACCTACTCCAGGCTCACCAATTAATACAGGGTTGTTTTTCGTACGACGACTAAGGACTTCGATTACACGTTGAATCTCCTTGCTTCTTCCAATAACAGGATCTAAACTACCTTCTCTTGCGATCGCTGTTAGATCACGAGCAAGGCTATCTAATGTAGGAGTGTTTGCATTTGTCATGCTCCCACCTTGATGATTAGCAGAAGATTCATTACTTCCTAGTAATTGAAGGACCTGCTGTCTTGCTTTATTTAAACTCACACCTAAATTATTAAGTACACGAGCAGCCACACCTTCACCCTCGCGAATTAAACCTAAAAGAATATGTTCTGTTCCTACATAAGAATGACCTAGTTTTCGTGCCTCATCCATGGACAACTCAATTACTTTTTTCGCTCTTGGTGTATAGTGAATGGTTTGGGAAGCATCTTGCCCTCTCCCAATTAGCCCTTCCACTTCCTTTTGAATTTTTTCAGGACCTAATCCTAAGGCTACTAACGCTTTCGCTGCAATACCTTCTCCTTCACTTACAAGTCCTAATAAAATATGTTCTGTTCCTATATTGTTATGTCCAAGTCGAACAGCTTCTTCTTGTGCTAATGCAAGTACTTTTTGTGCACGCTCTGTAAATCTTCCAAACATCATAATCCATCATCCTCCATCCGTTGATTACGTTCCATTTCTAGTTTAAGACGCTCTCTAATTAATGCAGCACGGCGAATATCTCTTTCATTTGGACGTAAAGAACCTCCAAAGTATTGCTGTAGAAAGCCTGGTTGGGTTAAAATCATTAACTCATTTAAGATATTTCTAGAAATATCCTTGATAATACCTAAATCAATGCCTAATCGAACGTCTGATAAACACTTTGCTGTTTCATTCGATTCAATAATTCGACTATATGCTAACGTCCCATAGGAACGATAAACACGATCCTCTACTTGCACATGAGATGATTGATAGAGTGCCTCTCTAGTTGTGCGCTCTTGTGTAATTAATTGCTGAACAACACTCAGTAAATCCTCAACAATATCTTCCTCTGACTTACCTAAAGTGATTTGATTAGAAATTTGAAAAAGGTTTCCTATAGCTTCGCTGCCTTCACCATAAATTCCTCTAACAACTAAACCTAATTGATTAATAGCTGGAATAATTCGATTGATTCTCTGCGTTAAGACCAATGCAGGTAAATGCATCATAACAGATGCTCTTAACCCTGTTCCTACATTTGTTGGACAGCTTGTTAAATACCCTTTTTGCTCATCAAATGCATAGTCAACCTCTTCTTCTATCCAATCGTCAAGGGAACTTGCCGTTGCGAGCGCTTCTTCTAGCTGAAGACCAGGATACAAGCATTGAATTCGTATATGATCTTCTTCATTGATCATAATACTTACTTCTTCATTCTCAGATAGGAGACATCCACCAAATACGGAATGGTCTGCTAAGTTAGGACTGATCAAATGCTTCTCTACTAGCACTCGCTTTTGAATAGGCTGTAGGTCATTCATTTTCACTAATTCTAATTGGCCTAAATTTTTGAATGTCTTATTTGCATATGTTGTTTCAAAGAATTCTAGAACTCCTTTAGCTTCATCATCTGAAGCTAAGGTAGGAAACTTATATTGCTCCATATTACGAGCTAATCGGATGCGACTACTTAGAACAATATCTGAATCAGGTCCATCCTGACTCATCCAAGCACTCATCGCTTTATTCATGAAATTTTGGAGTGACACGCTTATAATCCCTCCTCATCAATACTACTTATTTTTTTCTCTAACGACCTTATCTCATCTCTTACCTTTGCCGCTTGTTCAAATTCTTCCTGCTCGATAAATTGATGGATTTGTTTTTTTAATTCCTCAATTTTTTTTCGAAGCTGAATATTCCCACCAATTCTTTTAGGAACCTTACCGGAGTGAGTCGTATTTCCACCATGAACTCGACGAAGGACTGGAACGATATACTCTTTAAAAGACTGGTAACAATTTGAACACCCAAACCTACCAACTTTCTTGAACTGTTGGAGGGTCATTTTGCATTGAGAGCAATGAGGAATTTCCTCCCCTTTAAAAACATTAGGTTCTTCCGCCTTCGAAAATGCATGATCCATATTTAGAAGACCGGTCAATAAATTATTTAACGAAAAACCCGTATTTCCATTAAACATAAAGAGCTCACTATTTTCTTTTGCACAATGCTCACAAATATGAACTTCTGTTTTTTCACCATTAATCACTTTTGTAAAGTGAAACGTTGCCGGTCTTTCTTTGCATTCCTGGCAAATCATCCGTCTCCCCTACCTTTACTTATATTTCAAAGAAGTTAACATGGCTTTAACCATTCTTGCTCTTAGCTCATCACGATGTGGTAACTCAATATATAAAACCGAACGATCAATGACACTAAGCATCAGCTTTGCTTCTCTAGGAGAAATCACTTCCTCTGAGACTAATCGACTAACAATATCCTCTGCTGATGCTTGAGGTAGCCTTTGACCTATTAAATGTATGATTTGATCAAGAAGGTGCGCCTGATTGTTAGCCTGTACTTTAATGATGCGAATGTATCCACCACCACCACGCTTACTCTCAACTACATATCCTCTCTCAATCGTAAATCTCGTATTGATAACATAGTTAATCTGTGAAGGAACACACTGAAATTTATCGGCAATCTCACTGCGTTTTATTTCAACTATTTCTCTCCCACTATCATCAAGCACTGTTTTCAAGTACTGTTCAATAATGTCCGAAATATTCCTCACTCATCCTCCCCCTCACTGACTTTGACTATATTTGACTATAACATAACTATAAATCCTTCATCTCATTTTTTCAACTTTTCTGTTTCATAATAAATATTGCCAAAATGGAGGATTGTAAAACCTATTTAAAATATTTTTTCTACTTCTTGAATGTCAACCATAATTCTCTCTAGCTTTTGATGATCGTTTGAAAGAACGTTTATATCTAATTGATAATAAAAAATGGCTTGACCCTCTCGATCCTTTCTACAAGAGCTCAATACTATTCTATTCACTTGAACATCTATGGATGAGAGCTTTTTTACAACCTCATCTATTGAAGTTCTTTTTGACTGAATCATAACCTTCATTTTTTTTCTAAATTTCTCTTTAGACATATACTTTTCAAGCCTATTAAGGAAAATTAATGATAAAAGTACAATTATCGTGGTAAAGCAGGCTAAACCATACAATCCTGCCCCAATGACTAGTCCTAAGCCAGCAACGATCCAAATAGATGCAGCAGTCGTTAAACCACGCACAGTTGCCCCTTTTACTAAAATGGTACCTCCCCCTAAAAAACCAATTCCACTAATCACGTATGATGGAATTCTAGCTGGATCAAATTGGACATGCTGTGCATCTTTCATATAATCCTCAAAACCAAATAGTGAGAGAACCATCATTAAACAGGATCCTACCCCCACTAATAAATGTGTTCGAAAACCAGCTGGATGATTCTTAACCTCTCGTTCTAATCCGATAAATCCACACAAAACTGCTGCAATCACAATCCTACTAAACATTGTCATTGTATTTTCATTCAATAATTCACCCATCATGTCATATCCCCTATATAAAAATTAAGTGTGTTAATGTTTTTCCTTGAAAGCCTTTTATTGTTTAAATGAAATATGGTAGCTTACTTCATACGAAATGCCATGGTATATATGAAAGCTTCTCTCCCTCTGTCCAAGAAGAAAAACTGATACCCTCGGAAAAGCTCAACGTTTGGTTTTTTTCTAAAAGTAAGAAATCTATATCCATAAACAGTCTTATTTATATATATACGCAACACTCATGAATGAAACACAAATATTTGTCTTAGATTTAAAAATCGTAGACGACGGAAAATGATTGTGACCATTTCTATTCATCAAGGTATTGCAGGATACTGCTACTATTCTCATAATAAGAGCATTAGTAGAGATAAGAGCATTTATATTAAATCACAGCTTTGAATTGGTCTATAGCCTAGTTTTTATGATTTATTCTTATCTTGATATTTCACCTTTTACCTTCAAGTTTTTTTATACTCCCCATGTTTTTCTAACAAATATCTACAAATTTCTATAGCTATACCTATTTATACGTATAAAAAAAAGACCAGTATCTTGTTCTGATCTTTCTCTCATCTTACCTGGCAACGTCCTACTCTCACGGGAAACCCCCAACTACCATCGGTATACCGGCTCGCGATAAGCGGCGAATCTCTTCGTCAGCTTGTTCGTTCAGATCCTCATGTGCCAAGCCCGCACATTCCGGTCT